>NZ_JAUOPP010000060.1:0-984 GCF_030547765.1 Colwellia sp. 6_MG-2023
CGTATTAAAGTCATGGCGAAGCTTGATATCGCTGAAAAACGTATCCCACAAGATGGTCGTATTTCATTGCGTATTGGTGGGCGTGCGGTTGATGTACGTGTATCAACTATGCCAACCGGGCATGGTGAGCGCGTTGTATTGCGTTTACTTGATAAAAACGCCGCGCGATTAGATTTACAAGATTTAGGTATGACCGACGTTAATCGTCACGCCTTTAGTCAATTAATTGAAAAACCACACGGTATTATACTTGTCACGGGCCCAACCGGCTCAGGTAAAAGTACCACCTTGTATGCTGGGTTAACACAAATAGATGCTCGAGAGCGTAATATTCTGACCGTCGAAGACCCGATAGAATTTGCCATTGAAGGTATTGGACAAACCCAAGTAAATACCAAGGTCGACATGACTTTTGCTCGCGGGTTACGTGCTATTTTACGTCAAGACCCAGATGTAGTGATGGTTGGTGAAATTCGAGATTTAGAAACGGCACAAATTGGTGTACAAGCCAGTTTAACCGGTCATTTAGTGTTATCAACCTTGCATACCAATACCGCAGCAGGGGCAATAACGCGAATGGAAGATATGGGCGTAGAGCCGTTTTTATTATCGTCTAGTTTATTGGGCGTACTTGCACAACGCTTAGTAAGAACGCTTTGTCCACATTGTAGAGAAAGTCACTTACCTAGTGAAGAAGAGTGTGCGTTACTTGGTTTACCTAAAGATAACCAACAAGTCATTTATCACCCTAAAGGGTGTAAAGAATGTAACTTTAAAGGTTATCGCGGCAGAACCGGTATTCATGAATTATTAGTGGTTGATGATACTGTACGTGAGCTTATTCATAATGGGCATGGTGAGCAAGGCATCGAGAAATATATACGCACCAACACTGCGTCAATTAGACGTGATGGCTTTGATAAAGTCATGTTGGGGCAAACAACGCTGGAAGAAGTATTGCGCGTTACGCGAGAAGATTAATGG
>NZ_JAUOPP010000061.1:0-943 GCF_030547765.1 Colwellia sp. 6_MG-2023
AACCTGGGGTTGGATCACCTCCTTATCTTGAAGTAAAAACGAATAATGGAAGTTCTCTTTTAAGGGTGCTTCAGAGTATTCACACAAATTACATGATAACAAAATTGAAAGAAACCCTGATGGGGCTATAGCTCAGCTGGGAGAGCGCCTGCCTTGCACGCAGGAGGTCAGCAGTTCGATCCTGCTTAGCTCCACCATTTTGATTTTTTACCGCGTTACTTGAATACTCGCATAAGAGAAACTATGCGTCGCATTCAAAAGCCTTGTAAAGAAAGTCAAAATACCATCGTTTCTTTTATATGAAGAAAGAGACCAAACTTAATCTATCAAAATGATGATAATTTAAGTTTGGTTTTTTAAACCAAGTTTTTAACCGAATGCGCGTTAAAAATGAGTTCTTTAACAATCTGGAAAGCTGATATAAATATCGGTATTTATATGTTGAACACGGTGTCGCGCTGTTGTTTAACGTAAATATAAATACCAAGCTGTTATAACATTCTCTTATCGTGAATGTTGTGATGGTGATAATGCATCCCCCCAAGGATGTATTATCGAATTCATAATTGCTCTTAGAGCAAAGATGTCTTATCAAGTAACTCATCTTATATCTTCGGATATATTGAGTACGTGAAAATGTCAGACTTTACAATTACTGTGGTTTAGTCACCACGGTGTACTTCGTAATTGATTCTTTTAAGAAAAGACTACTTAGGGTTGTATGGTTAAGTGACTAAGCGTATGTGGTGGATGCCTTGGCAGTTAGAGGCGATGAAGGACGTGTTAATCTGCGAAAAGCTTTGGTGAGGTGATAAAAACCGTTATAGCCAAAGATGTCCGAATGGGGAAACCCACTTATCATAAGATAGGTATCGTTAACTGAATACATAGGTTAACGAGGCGAACCGGGAGAACTGAAACATCTAAGTACCCCGAGGAAAAG
>NZ_JAUOPP010000062.1:0-933 GCF_030547765.1 Colwellia sp. 6_MG-2023
TTTAGTATTGTTAGCAAGGAAGGCTCGTAATGAATATCGCTTCACTTAAAACATGGTGGCAAGGGCTGAACTTACGTGAGCAGCGTTTAGTCATAGGCGTTGGTGCGGTATGTTCACTTTTTTTACTGTATAGCCTTATTTGGCAACCACTGAATGACAACCTAGTGAGTAGTCAAAAGCGACTCGAAAGTCGACAAGCGTTGCTTAGCTGGGTCACGGAAAATACCGCACGTTATCAAAGCGTAAAATCCGTAGGTGGTGTCAAACAAAGCAGTGGTAGCTTATCGAGTATTGTTAATCGCACTGCAGAGCGACAACAACTCACCATTACGCGTATGCAGCCTCAAGGTGATATTTTATTGGTGTGGCTTGATAATGTTCCGTTTGCTCAACTACTGCTTTGGTTAGAGAGCTTAGCGAATAATGAAGGGTTACAAGTGCAAGCCATTGACTTATCTCAGGGAGATAGCTCTGGTGAAGTACGAGTGCGTCGTTTGCAGCTAGGTAAACAGTAAAAGATTAGCTTTAAGACCGTTACTGATAAACCAAGCGTAGCAATCCAAAAAAATAAGCAACCAAGAATGAGAAACCAAGAATGAGAAATAAGATTGCCATGGGGATTATTTTTTTAATCGCTTATATTGGCTTTTTAATCGCAACATTACCGACCAGCGTTGTGCTGAAATACGTGACCTTACCTAAAAATGTTACGAATAGCGTTTACCTGTCAGGAGTGAGCGGCAGTGTGTGGCACACCCGTATTAACCAAGTAAAGATTAATGGTGCGCCCATTGATAAGGTTGAAGCACAGGTCAGTTTCTGGTCATTATTAAGCTTAACGCCTAAACTCGCCATTACTTTTGGTGACCCATTTAAAGCAGGTCCTGAAGGCAAGTTTGACTTAGCGCTTTCCTCAGAAAAAGCCACTCTAAC
>NZ_JAUOPP010000063.1:0-896 GCF_030547765.1 Colwellia sp. 6_MG-2023
GAGGCAGCTGAGTCTGAAGTAACCGACCCAGATGATATTGATGCCTTGCTAGACTCTATTGGTGTTGATGCGGATGAAGCTATTGCAGAAGAGGCAGCTGAGTCTGAAGTAACCGACCCAGATGATATTGATGCCTTGCTAGACTCTATTGGTGTTGATGCGGATGAGGCTATTGCAGAAGAGCCAGCTGAGTCTGAAGTAACCGACCCAGACGATATTGATGCCTTGCTAGATTCTATTGGTGTTGATGCGGATGAGGCTATTGCAGAAGAGGCAGCTGAGTCTGAAGTAACCGACCCAGATGAAAATGATGAACAAACGGCTATTGATGAGTCAGATGTTAGTGAGAATAAAGCTAAAATTGAAAGTTTAACTGAAGAGTATATCTCGCCGTTATTATCAACGGATTTTAGTGATATTTTGAATAAGTCATCAGAAGATAAATTAACAGAACCTGAGCTAGATGAAGCTGAATTGACTCAAAAAAGTAATGAGTTAACCGATGACGAGCTGGATATCGATGAGCTAATAACTGACAAAGAACAGCCAAATGATAGCTCACTCGACAATGATGTTGATAATGACGTTGATGATAAGGTTGAAGATGAGTTAATCGCTGATGACGAGCTTGATATCGATGACCTAATTGCTGATATGGAACAGTCAAATGATAGCTCACTCGGTAATGATGTTGATAATGACATTGATGATAAGGTTGAAGATGAGTTAACCGCTGATGACGAGCTGGATATCGATGAACTAATTGCTGATATGGAACAGTCAAATGATAGCTCACTCGACAATGATGTTGATAATGACGTTGATAATGACGTTGATGATAAGGTTGAAGATGAGTTAATCGCTGATGACGAGCTTGATATCGATGACCTAATTGC
>NZ_JAUOPP010000064.1:0-874 GCF_030547765.1 Colwellia sp. 6_MG-2023
CAAAGACAAGAAACAATCCAAGCAGCAACTGCTGTACATGAGATGGCTGCAGCCACACAAGAAATAGCAACAAACGCTGCCAATGCCGCCAGTTCTGCTCAAGAAGCTGATACCGAGGCTATGACGGGTCAACGCATTGTTGAAGAGACTATTGCGGCAATTTCTGCGCTTTCTGATAATATAGATGGTGCAAGTGAAGTTGTTAATCAACTCAGTACAGATGCAGATGAAATAGGCAATGTGCTTAATGTAATTAAAGCTATCGCCGACCAAACTAACTTACTGGCACTCAATGCCGCAATAGAAGCCGCCCGTGCTGGTGAACAAGGTCGAGGATTTGCCGTAGTTGCTGATGAAGTTCGTGCATTAGCAAGTCGTACTCAACAAAGTACTGAAGAGATCCAGCAAATGATTGAACGTTTACAACAGGGAGCTAGTGAAGCGGTCAATGTTATGGGAACTAGTCGTAAACAAAGTCAAGATACGGTAACGATGGCAGCCACGGCGAGTGATTCATTAAGAACCATTACTAGTTCAGTAAGTACAATTACAGATATGAATACCCAAATAGCCACTGCTGCAGAAGAGCAAACCACGGTTGCCGATGAAATTAGTAAAAATGTTCAACAAATAGCTGATATCGCGGAAAACTCATCAGAGCGAGCTGGTGAACTGGCGAATACGACGAATGAACTTATTCAACTTGAGCAACGTCTATCAAAGATTGTGGCACAGTTTAAAGTTTAACGTTAATATCAAGCTTTAAATTTGATGAGCGTTAGTGCGTAATAAACTAACGCTCTTATTAATACACTTATATATAGGTTTAGCTAGCCAACCATGAAGCAGAGATAAGTGTTTGATTGCCTTTTTT
>NZ_JAUOPP010000065.1:0-851 GCF_030547765.1 Colwellia sp. 6_MG-2023
ACTTTTGGTACAAAACAATTCCAAGTAGGTTCAAATGCGAATGAAACCATTAATGTTTCGTTAGGTAATATGGCTGCTGATGCGATTGGTGCTTATGATGTTGAAGGTGCTGGTAGTGTCTTTGGTGATGTTGCCGCACCAGGTAATTTAGCTGCTAATGAAACAATTACTGCTGATCCTAATCTTAATATTAATGGTACAGGTGTTCCAATTCTTGCTAATGATGGTGCTGATGGCGTTGCTGATAAAATCAACGCAGCTGCAACGGGTGTTACAGCTACAGCAAAATTAGAAGTAACGCTCTCAGGAATTACTAGTGCTGATAACGCAACAATTAATATCGGTGAAGATTCATATGACCTTGCTGCATACGGTGGTGATATGGAACGTTTAACAGAGGATTTAGTGGCTGATGGTTATGATGCTGTATATGACTCTGCAGCCGGTGGCAGCATAGCTCTTAAAGCTGAAGGTGTTGGCGGGATTGAAGCTATTGCTGAAACTTCAGGTACACCTGCAGGTACTTTAAAGTTTGATGCTGTAACTGTTGCTACAGCTGATTCATCTAAAACATCAGAGCTTCATTTAACTTCGCCAGATAAAATTGGTATCTCAGGCACAACTGTTGATGAAATCTTAGGTGGTAGTATAACTGGTACTGGTGGTGAAGGTGAATTAACAACTGTTGAAGATATTGATATATCCGGTACAACAAGTGTTGGTGCCCAATCTGCGATACAAACCATTGATGCAGCGTTAGCACAAATTGATAGCCAACGTGCTGATTTAGGTGCGGTTCAAAACCGTTTTAGCCACACTATCAGTAACTTGTCTAATGTAGCAGAAAATGT
>NZ_JAUOPP010000066.1:0-652 GCF_030547765.1 Colwellia sp. 6_MG-2023
CGAACAGGATTTAAATCAACATACGCCATGCACGACAATATTGCACCTTCATCTAAGAGTGCTTGTGATTTAAAACGCCCTTCCCAAAAATGACCTGTACATTTATCTTCTTGATTTGCTTTTCGAGCAATGGGCTCATTAAGCGAGCGCATAAACCAACTAATATCGATAAGGCGGTTTCTATATATATCTGCTGTGCTTTTAACCATAGCCAGTTGATATTTATCAAGCGGTTGTTTCATTTGATATTGTTGAGTTAGTAAAGTGCCTTTAAATAACTGATGCCAACGTTGTAGTACTTCTGCTGTTGTCCAGCTTTTAGCTTGTTCACTATCTACATGTAATACGAGATGTAAATGATTATGCATCACGGCATGTGCGCAAATGTCGATGGCAAATACTTTTGCTAATTGAAATATGCGTTTCTCAATCCATGTTCGCCTATGCTCGTAACTAACACCAGTTTCTTTGTCTACCCCACATAAAAAAGCCTTTCGTACCGTGCGGCTGCAAATATGGTAATACGGGGTATCGGATAAACTAATTTGTTGTGAGCGTGGCTTAGGCATAATAATCACCAAACTTAATCAAGGTAAATTAAGCTTAGTTTATGGATTGAATTTCATCCACGTTATTATGGGTGGCCTAATAA
>NZ_JAUOPP010000067.1:0-578 GCF_030547765.1 Colwellia sp. 6_MG-2023
ACTAACATTGCATACCGTATGAAAGAGCTTGCAACACAAGGTGCTAGTGACGCGAATGGCGCTACTGAATGGGCTGCACAAAGCTCTGAATATGAAGCGCTTAAAGCTGAATTAACGAGTATTATGGATAATACATCGTTTGGTGGAACTGGTTTACTTGCTGGTGGTAAGTTTGCGGGTGCGCTTGAATTTCAAGTAGGCTCAAGTATAGCTGAAACATTGGATGTCGATATCTCAGCTAGCTTGACAGCTGTGACTAGTGGTATTGCTGCGACAGCTACCTCTTTTACTGATGTTGCGACAGCGCAAACTGAGTTAGGTTTAGTTGATACAATTATAGGTGCTATCGGTACCGCTCGTTCATCACTAGGTGCATCAATGAATCGTCTTGAGCATACCATGACGAACGTTACTAACATGAAAGAAAACACACAAGCAGCGTCATCTACGTTGATGGATGCTGACTTTGCAGCTGAAACGTCTAACATGACTAAGCAGCAGTTGTTAATGAACTCAGGTATTTCGGTATTGAGTACAGCGAACAGCACAACACAAATGATTGGTTCATTACTTAACTA
>NZ_JAUOPP010000068.1:0-544 GCF_030547765.1 Colwellia sp. 6_MG-2023
GAAATTGACCTCACTAAAAACAACCAATGTATTAGTGCAACAGGTAATGGTGCATGGTCGAAAGCAGGCATAACCGCTTTAGATAAAACAGTGCCATTAGGTCAACTCAACGCAGACATTAGCTGCGCGAACGGCGTATTAACTTTGGTTATGTCACCAAAAAATGATTTAGGCTTAACCTTTACCGCATCTGTTGGTCAAAATGGTAAAGCCTCTGGCAAAGGTTATTTAAAGCCGGGCCCTAAGTTTCCAAGCGCCCTTAACGACGCCTTACCTTTTTTAGGCACGCCTGATAGCCGTGGTCGCTATCGTTTAGTGTTTTAATTGGCTAATCACCCTACATACGCCCTACATACGCCTTAAAAAAGAACATTGTTAGACGAAGGTGATCAACATCACCGTAGGGGCGAATTTATTCGCCTAATAAGAACAGGCGACTGAAGTCGCCCCTACATACACCCTACATTCACCCTGCATACGACCTAACAAAAAACATTGTGAGGCGAAGGTGCTCGACATCACCGTAGGGGCGAATTTATTCGCC
>NZ_JAUOPP010000069.1:0-520 GCF_030547765.1 Colwellia sp. 6_MG-2023
CCAAGGTTTCCTGTCCCATGTTAATCAGGGCAGGGTAAGTCGGCCCCTAAGGCGAGGCGGAAACGCGTAGTCGATGGAAAACAGATTAATATTTCTGTACTTCTATATATTGCGAAGGAGGGACGGAGTAGGCTAGATGAGCACGGCGTTGGTAGTCCGTGTGAAAGAATGTAGGTGGGTGACTTAGGTAAATCCGGGTTGCTGTTAACACTGAGACTCGAGACGAGTGTCTACGGACATGAAGTCATTGATGCCATGCTTCCAGGAAAAGCTTCTAAGCTTCAGATATATAGGAACCGTACCCCAAACCGACACAGGTGGTTAGGTAGAGAATACTAAGGCGCTTGAGAGAACTCGGGTGAAGGAACTAGGCAAAATAGTACCGTAACTTCGGGAGAAGGTACGCTCTCTAGTGTGAAGGACTTGCTCCGTAAGCACATGAGAGTCGAAGTAACCAGGTGGCTGGAACTGTTTATTAAAAACACAGCACTGTGCAAAATCGAAAGATGACGTATACGGT
>NZ_JAUOPP010000007.1:0-167373 GCF_030547765.1 Colwellia sp. 6_MG-2023
AATGGGATATAACATAATACAGATGTTATTGATGTGTATTTGTGATCAGGCGACTGAAGTCGCTCCTACAAAAACGCTCCACAAAACACCGATGAAAGAATTGATTACCATCACCGTAGGGGCGAATTTATTCGCCTAATTCGTGATTTCGTTGTTCGCCTAAACGCAGCGCTATAACGCTGTAAAATTGAGGATAACGCTGCAAACCTCACGAGGGGAAAAATAAATAATTTACCGAAAAATTAATATAAAAAAACCGACACAAGGTCGGTTTTTTGAATTCGATATATAAAATATAAAGAAATTAACGTTTTGAGAATTGTGGTTTCTTACGTGCTTTGTGTAAGCCCACTTTCTTACGTTCAACTTTACGAGCATCACGAGTAACAAAACCAGCCGCGCGTAAACCGCCACGTAAAGTTTCATCAAACTCCATTAATGCACGAGTAATACCGTGACGAATTGCGCCAGCTTGACCAGAAATACCACCACCTACTACAGAGATATTAAAGTCAAACTTTTCTAACATTTCAACTAACTCTAACGGTTGACGAACAACCATACGAGCTGTTTCACGTCCGAAATACTCAGAAATGTCACGTTTGTTAATTGTGATTGCACCGTTACCAGCTTTCATGAACACACGAGCAGTTGAGCTCTTGCGACGACCAGTACCGTAATATTGATTATCAGCCATTACTTAAAGCTCCAAAAGTTGTGGTTGTTGTGCAGTATGCATGTGCTCAGAGCCTGCATACACTTTTAATTTGCGGAACATTTCACGACCTAAAGGACCTTTAGGTAACATGCCTTTCACTGCAAATTCAAGAACACGTTCTGGTGCTTTTTCAATTAACTTTTCAAAGCTAATTTGCTTAAGACCGCCAGGGAATTCAGTATGCGAATAGTAAATTTTACCTTTCGCTTTGTTACCAGTTACACGTACTTTTTCAGCATTAATTACAACGATATAATCGCCAGTATCAACATGAGGTGTATATTCTGGTTTATGCTTACCGCGTAAACGGCTTGCAATTTCAGTAGCGATACGACCTAAAGTTTTATCTTCGGCGTCCACTAAGAACCATTCGCGTTGTACGCTTGCTGGTTTAGCTACAAAAGTTTTCATTAAAAAACCCAAATTAAAAAATGTTACTTAAATGACAAAACAAACTTATGTTTTATTTGTCGGTTAATAATAGACTACGCAATTACCCCTTCGAGTATCGAGCCTAACGCCTTTAAACCACCCACATCTAAGAATCAGCTATATAATTAAAGCAAAAATCTAAAGAAACAGACTATTTAAAAGACAGTTTGTAACGTAGGGAGCGCGGATTATACAGAAGATTAATAAGAAGATCACGCCCCTTTTCAAAAAAAGCACAAAAAAAATACTAAATAGCTATTGTTACACTATAAAGTTTGAACTATTTAAATAACGAAATATATAAAGCTATTGTTGAGCAATGAATCGTACATAGAAAATAGTTAATAAACTGTTAACTATTTTCCTTAGTGTTAATTAACTTCATCGCCTAAGTAAAGAAAAGATTAAATACTTAATTTAAGTCAAAAAAGTTGCAACATTATTTTACATTTATAAATATATGTCGCATATTAAATGTAGCCCCCATATAAATTAATGGAAATTATGACAATGAAAAACTTAAATACAATGAAGAATATATCTAAACAAGCACAACAAGGTTTTACCTTAATTGAATTAATGATCGTTGTTGCGATTATTGGTATTTTAGCCGCAGTAGCATTACCGGCTTATCAGACATATACTAAAAAAGCTCGCTTTTCCGAAGTTGTTTTAGCAAGTTCAGCTGTCAAAAGTGCTGTAGATGTATGCTTTCAAGGTCGTGGTAAATATGATCTTGGAAATTGTGATACTCTAGCCAAAATTGGTATAACTAGTGCTGGCATTACAAACGGCAACGAAGTAGATACATTAACAATGACTGAAGATACTGCAGTAATTACGGTTAAAGCTATAGCTGACCTCGGTGAAGCCACTTATATTCTAACACCTACAGCCAACAATAACACATTAACATGGTCAGATTCAACATCAAGCTGTATCGCTGCTGGCTTATGTTAATCCTTAGGCTTAAGCTATTGTAAATCAAGAAGCTCCTTCGGGGGCTTTTTTATTGTCTATACTTAGTCAACATTTTTTGAGCTTTAACATTAATTCTACAACTAAGTAAGTTGCTGTAATAAATTTTTGTTATTTTATAGTCTTTTGCGCTACACTGAAATTTGACATTTTCATTGAATTTATTCAAAAGGTTATCTGTAAACATTATGAAAGGCAATCACCAGCAATCCAGTGTTTTATCGGCTTTGTCTACAGAGCATCTTATACCGCTTACTAATGTCGATGATATTTTTAATGACTTCACAGGGAAAGATAAACCTTTTATTCGCTACTTAGTCGAAGATAAAAAAATCGACAGCAAAAAGATTGCTGCTATTTTATCTTATAAGTTCGGTTATCCTTATATACAACTTAGTAATTTTGATACAACTTTGGTGCCTGATGGGGTTCGTAATGAAAAACTCATTACTAAACATAATGCCTTGCCATTATTTTTACGTGGCAAAGTGCTTTTTGTCGCCATGTCAGATCCTACCGACCTTGATGCCTTAGAAGAAATACAATTTAATACTGGCTATAGTACTGAACTGATATTAACTGATGAGCTTGGCTTACAAGCTTGTATTGAAAAAGTATTAGAAGATGAAGGTGGCTCCCTTAATATTACTGATATTGATTCTAATGAGTTATCGGGTATAGACGTTCAAGAAGATCAAAGTGACGATGACCCGGTTAGTACAGGTGAAGATGACGCACCTATTGTTGTTTTTATCAATAAAATTTTATTAGATGCCATCAAAAAAGGCGCCTCTGATTTACATTTTGAACCTTATGAAAAGTCTTTTCGCATTCGTTTTCGTATTGATGGCATTTTAACTGAAATTGCGCGTCCACCAGTAAGTCTATCATCACGTATGTCAGCTCGTTTGAAAGTGATGGCAAAACTTGATATCGCTGAACGGCGCGTACCACAAGATGGCCGCATAAAATTATCACTTTCTAAGAAAAAGTCTATTGATTTCCGAGTCAGTACCTTACCCACAATGTGGGGTGAAAAAATAGTAATGCGTATTTTGGACTCTTCCAGCGCTATGCTCGGTATTGATATGTTGGGCTATGAACCAGCTCAGAAAAAAATATACATGGAAGCACTAGAGCAACCACAAGGCATGATTTTAGTCACCGGACCAACAGGCTCGGGTAAAACTGTTTCGCTATATACAGGGTTGAATATTCTCAATACCGCTGAACGTAATATTTCTACCGCAGAAGACCCTGTAGAGATTAATTTAGAAGGTATTAACCAGGTACAAATTAATAACCGAGCGGGTTTAACATTTCCTAGCGCGTTACGTTCTTTTTTGCGTCAAGATCCTGATATTGTTATGGTTGGTGAAATTCGAGATTTAGAAACCGCAGAAATCGCAATAAAAGCCGCACAAACAGGACATTTAGTATTATCGACCTTGCATACTAACTCGGCTGCAGAAACCTTAACTCGTTTACTTAATATGGGAGTGCCTGCTTATAACGTTGCGAGTTCAGTGACTACTATTATTGCACAACGATTAGCAAGGCGTTTATGCTCACAATGTAAAACCCATGAAGTACTTTCAGAAGCACAACTTGCCGAACAAGGTTTTCCTATAGATAAGTTAAGTGAAATAAAACTGTTTAAGCCTGTTGGTTGTGAACACTGTACTGGTGGTTATAAAGGGCGAGTGGGTATTTATGAAGTTATTAAAATTAGCCCTGAAATCGCCTCTATTATTATGGAAGGTGGTAACTCGTTAGATATTGCTGAGCAGTGCCAAAAAGAAGGTTATAATAATTTACGTCAATCAGGCTTAGAAAAAGCAATGGATGGCATGACTAGCCTAAAAGAAATAAACCGTGTAACCAGCTCCTAGACGATATTTTATATAAATCAGTTATAAACAGTAGGTAATTTTATGGCGACAGCAGTAGCAAAAAAAAAAGCTCCGAAGGTTAAAGCATTAGATGTTTTTACTTGGCAAGGCGTTAATCGAAAAGGTAAAAAGATTAGCGGTGAGCTGCCAGCAAATAATATTATCGAATTAAAGGCGCAATTACGTAAACAAGGTATTACGCCTAGTAAAGTAAAGAAAAAAGCTAAACCACTTTTTGGTTTAGGAGGCGATAAAGCCATTACCCCAGGCGATATTGCCATTATATCTCGACAAATTGCCACCATGTTAGGTGCTGGTGTGCCTTTAGTACAAACTATTGAAATGATTGGCAAGGGTCATAACAATGGAAAAATGCAAAAATTACTCGGTGAAATAGCTCATAAGTTATCATCAGGTATTCCGCTATCTGACTGTTTACGTGATCACCCAAGACACTTTGATGACCTATATTGTGATTTAGTTGCCTCAGGTGAACAATCGGGGTCGTTAGAAACCATTTATGACCGTATTGCAACCTACAAAGAAAAAGCTGAGGCGTTAAAAGCAAAAATAAAAAAAGCAATGACCTACCCTATCGCTGTATTAGTTATTGCCGCTGTTGTAACCTCAATATTACTAATTTTTGTGGTACCAGTTTTTCAAGAAATTTTTGCCGGCTTTGGTGCTGAATTACCTGGCTTTACTTTGTTTGTTGTTGGTATTTCAGACTTTATGGTCGCTTATTGGCATTTAGGTTTAGGTGCTATTTTTGCCTTTATCTTTCTATTCAAACGTGCTCATAGAAACAGTTTAAAATTACGCGACCAAGTTGATAGGCAAATTCTAAAACTCCCCATTATTGGCGATTTACTTGAAAAAGCGGCGGTTGCTCGTTACGCCAGAACACTTTCCACCACTTTTGCTGCCGGTGTCCCATTAATAGATGCTCTAGAATCAGCGGCTGGCGCTGCTGGCAATGCAGTATTCCGAGATGCCATTCTAGAGGTTCGCACTGAGGTTACCTCAGGTATGCAAATGAATCTAGCTATGCGTAATAGTAATATATTTCCTGATATGGTTATTCAAATGGTTGCCATTGGTGAGGAGTCTGGCGCAGTTGATGATATGCTATCAAAAGTGGCTAATGTCTATGAAGCCGAAGTAGATAATGCCGTTGATAATTTAACAGCATTATTAGAGCCAATGATTATGGCTGTATTAGGCGTGGTGATTGGCGGTTTAATTATTGCGATGTATTTACCAATATTCCAAATTGGCATGATTGTTTAGTTTATTAAGCTCAAGATGACAATACAACAAGCAAGTGAACAATGTAGTACTCAAGTTACTGACAACATGGCATGCCGTAAGCAGTTTGCGACAAGATTTCCAAAGTGAATATATTATTTTTAGATTACGAGTAGTTTATGTTTGAACAAACGTTATTATTTTTTCAACAATCTCCCCTTTTATACTACATTTTTGTCGCCTTATTTTCATTGATCATCGGTAGTTTTTTAAATGTTGTGATCTACCGCTTACCTCAAATGATGCACAATACTTGGTATACAGATTGTCGTGAGTTTTTAGCTGATGAATTAAAAGATATACCGGCGAAAAAAATTACACCACTTAGCTTATCTATCCCTAACTCAACTTGTCCAATGTGTGATCATAAAATACGATTTTACGAAAATATTCCAGTAATCAGTTGGTTACTACTTGGTGGAAAATGTAGCCAATGTAAAAATAGTATTGCTGCCCGTTATCCTCTGGTGGAAGTAGCAACGTCCGTGTTAAGTGTCATAATTGCGTTAAAGTTTGGTGTGTCTATAGAGACCTTATTACTGCTTATACTAACGTGGGGCTTGATATGTTTAACCTTAATTGATTTCGATCATATGCTGCTACCAGACCAAATCGTCATGCCTCTATTATGGCTTGGCTTGTTAGTTAACTTACAAGGGATTTTTGTACCGCTAGCTGATGCTGTAATTGGTGCTGCATTAGGTTACATGAGCTTATTTAGCATATTTTGGCTATTTAAATTACTAACCGGTAGAGAAGGCATGGGGCATGGTGACTTTAAACTTTTTGCCTTATTTGGCGCATGGGCTGGTTGGCAGCTATTACCACTGTTGATATTAATGGCATCAGTAGTGGGTGCATTAGTTGGCATTTCATTAATGCTATTTAAAAATCATCGGCGTGAACAAGCTATTCCTTTTGGGCCTTACCTAGCTGTTTCGGGTTGGATAACATTATTATGGGGTCAAGGTATTTGGGTTTGGTATATCGCTCAAATCAGCTAGTACTATCAGTTGCATTTATTACAATTTATGCACATTTAGCTAAATTAAACAGCTCCCTTATTTTATTAAGAGAAAACTAAATATGTCTGATTTTATTGTCGGTCTCACTGGTGGTATTGGTAGTGGTAAAACAACGGTCACTAATATCTTTGCTAAGTTAGGTATCGATATTATAGATGCTGATATTATTGCTCGGGATGTGGTGGCAAAAGGTAGCCCTGCGCTAACTTTGATTGAAGCGCATTTCGGCAGTGACATCCTTCATAGTGACGGGCAATTAAATCGCGCAATGCTTCGCACAAAAATATTTACCAATGAAGTAGATAAACAATGGCTAAACGCGCTGTTGCACCCTTTAATCAGAAAACAAATTGTTACACAAGCACAGATGTCATTAAGCCCTTATTGTATTATTGTAGCCCCCTTGCTAATTGAGAATAATCTAACTACATTAGTAGATCGCGTGTTAGTTGTTGATGTAAACGAAGCAACCCAAGTCTCTCGCACAATAGCGCGTGACAATAACTCTAAAAAACAAGTAGAAGCTATTATTAAGAGTCAAGTTAGTCGACAAGTTAGACAGTCACATGCCGATGACATTTTAAATAATGATGATTGTTTAATTGAAGATTTAACCAGTGCCGTAGCTCAATTACATCATGCTTATTTAGCGTATGCAGCACAAAAAAAAGCAAACAAAACATAAATAATAACCATATACTGTATCGCTACAGTTAATGAACAAAAAACAAACAACAAATGATTCGCCATTTCTAATGGCTATAGGTAATATAGCCAAATCAATAAAATCTAAATCTACGCTCTCAATTTAATTCCTTAATTTAAATAATGTAATACTCCCATGACAACTATTTTATATGAACACCCTCTTAATGAACGTATTCGTCACTATTTAAAACTTGAGCAACTATTCAAACAAGTTGAGAGTTGCTCTGCTTCAGATATACTTACTTGTCATCACGTTTTTTTTAATTCATTATTTTCTATAATTGATATACTTGATCGTAGTGATGTTCGAGGAGATTTAATTAAAGATTTAGAAAAGTTACAGCAAAATTTAGTTGTGTGGTCTCAAGCACCAAATATAGATACTACAGCACTGGAATTCAATTTAAAGACATCTGTAGCCCTCGTTAGCCAACTAAGAATTGGTAGTCAGGCTTGGTGCCAATTAAAAGAAGATGTATTGCTAGCCAGCTTAAAACAACGCTTTGCGATACAAGGTGGAACCTGTAGTTTTGATCTACCTCAATTACACTTTTGGCTTCATCAACCTGAAACTATTATCAATAAAAATATTTCCCAATGGTTATCTCTACTAAGTAGTATTAAAGGAGCATTGGTTTTAATATTAAAATTTATACGTCAACGAGCTGATTTTAAATTTATTGAAACTGAAAGTGGCTTTTATCAAGATAATGGTGAAGGCTTATTGTTATTACGTATTAAAGTTGCGCAAAGTGCCCAATATTTTCCAACAATTAGTGGTAATAGGTTCCGTTACTCTATCCGTTTCAAATTGTCTTGTGAACAAAATGGTCGCCGGTATTCAAACCAAGCGACTAAATTCGAATTAGCGCGTTGTTAATCGCGATTTTCTTTAATCCTCATTGGCTATAACTTTCTCTACAAGATCAATTAACGTATAATCTCTTTATCAATTTACTAAATACTTAGCTTAATATCATGACTTTAAAAGTACCCTGTCCTAACTGCACCAAAGAAGTAGTTTGGGAAGCAAGCAGCGAATTCCGTCCTTTCTGTAGTAAAAGATGCCAATTGATTGATTTAGGTGAATGGGCTGAAGAAAACCATAAAATTAGCCAGCCAATATCAGGAGCAACCCCGTTAACGGAAGATATGCTTGATGCAATGGAAGATGAATTCTTACTAAATAATAAGTTTTTTGTAGAGCCTGAATAACAAAGAGTTCGTTAGGTTTTTTTATTAATATTGATTTATTAGTTAAATCTTACGTTCAACCAATGCTGAAATAATATCCTGATTTGCTTCTGGAAAATCTAAGCTTTGCAGCTCAACAAGTGAAAACCAACCTTCGCCTTGCCCTTCTTGCGCACTTGGCTCTCCTGCATAGTTATCAACAATAAAAACCTCTAAACACACTTTTTTATCAACACCCTCTTTTTCATGGTAAAGGTGATTAATAGTGATTAATGGCTGGCACGTTAACACATCTATATTTATTTCTTCTTTAAGCTCTCTAGCAAGCGACTGTGCAACACTTTCACCCTCTTCTACTTTACCGCCAGGGAACTCCCACTTTCCGCCTTGATGAGCGTCAGCAAGGCGTTTTGTAAGAAAATATTGAGTTTGTTGTTGCTCGTTGGTTGAAATAATCACCCCAACGGCAACAAGGATAGTTTTAGGCATACTTTGAAGCACGTTAAGTCAATTTACCATGACACTGCTTGTATTTCTTACCTGAGCCACAAGGACATAACTCATTACGCCCAACACGAGGCACAGGCTTTTCTTCTATTCCTTCAGCACTTTGGTGTTGAAATTCAGCAGGCACTTCTGATTTTCTATGTTGCTCTTCTACTGCTTCAACATCAGATTCTGCCTGTATTTGAACTTTTGAAAGAATACCAACAACGTCATATTTCAAATTATCTAACATTTCAGTAAACAATTGGAATGACTCGCGCTTATATTCTTGCTTAGGATTTTTCTGGGCGTGAGCACGTAAACCAATCCCCTGACGTAGGTGATCCATTGCCGCTAAATGCTCTTTCCAATGTGAATCTAAGCTTTGTAACATAACGGCTTTCTCGAATTGACGAAGTACGTCAGCACCAACCACAGCTTCTTTATCTTTGTATGCTTTCTCGAATTCAGCAACAATCTTCTCACGTAAGCTTTCTTCGTGTAACTTTTTATCTTCTTCAATCCACTGTGCAATAGGTAAGTTGGTGTTGAACTCACCTTTTAGCTGCTCTTCTAAACCAGCAACATTCCACATTTCAACTAATGATTGACGCGGAATATGCTGATCAATAACACTATTGATAACATCAGCTCTGATATTATCGACAACTTCACCAATGTCAGCTTCATCTAATAACTCATTACGTTGTTCGTAAATTACACCACGTTGATCATTAGCAACATCATCATATTCTAATAGTTGTTTACGCATATCAAAGTTACGGCTTTCAACTTTACGTTGAGCATTTTCAATACTACGAGTTACCCAAGGGTGTTCTATTGCTTCACCATGCTCCATGCCTAATTTACGCATCATATTTGAAATACGTTCAGAAGCAAAAATTCGCATTAATGAATCTTCCATAGAAAGATAGAATCGTGTTGCACCAGCATCACCTTGACGACCTGAACGACCACGTAATTGATTATCAATACGACGAGATTCATGACGCTCAGTAGCGATAATTTTTAAACCACCTAATGCCAACACATGTTCGTGATCAATTTTCCATTGTTCTTTTACTTTTGCAATTTGCTCTTCTGTCGGTTGTTTATTACCTTTAGATAACTCTGCAATTGCAGCATTTAAATTACCACCAAGTACAATATCGGTACCACGACCAGCCATGTTAGTAGCAATAGTTACAGCAAACTCTTTACCGGCATCAGCAACAATTTGAGCTTCTTGTTCATGAAACTTCGCATTCAATACTTTGTGTTTAATTTTTTCTTTCTTAAGAAAATCAGAAAGGAATTCAGAAGTTTCAATAGAAATAGTACCAACTAATACTGGCTGACCGCGTTTAACACAGTCTTTAATATCAGCTAGAATCGCTTCAAATTTTTCTTCTGCTGTTAAATATATTAAATCAGCTAGATCTTTTCGGATCATAGGGCGATGCGTTGGAACAATAACAGTTTCCAAGCCATAAATATGTTGAAACTCAAAAGCTTCAGTGTCTGCTGTACCTGTCATACCCGACAATTTATCATAAATTCTGAAGAAATTTTGGAAAGTAATTGAAGCAAGTGTTTGATTTTCATTTTGAATTTTCACACCTTCTTTCGCTTCAACAGCTTGATGTAAACCTTCAGACCAACGACGACCTTCCATTGTACGTCCGGTGTGTTCATCAACAATAACTATTTCACCATTTTTTAAAATGTAATCAACATCTTTTTGAAATAGTTTATGAGCACGTAACGCGGCCATTACATGATGTAAAAGCGTTATATTAGCTGCTGAAAACAGTGTATCGCCTTCTTGCAACAGGCCTTTTTCAACCATAATTTCTTCAATGCGAATTTGACCACGTTCAGTTAAATATATTTGCTTCGCTTTTTCATCAATGGTGAAATCACCTTCAACGAAGTCTTCAGACTGACCAGTATCCTCGTCTTTATCTTCTTCATTTTGTACTTCAAGTACCGGCACTATTGCGTTTATTGCTTTGTATAGTTCAGAGCTATCTTCTGCCTGCCCTGAAATAACAAGCGGTGTACGTGCTTCATCAATTAAGATTGAGTCAACTTCATCAATAATTGCAAAGTTTAATTTTTTCTGTGTACGCTCTTCTGGTGAAAACACCATATTGTCACGTAGGTAATCAAAACCAAATTCGTTGTTGGTACCATAGGTTATATCAGATTGATAAGCTGCTTGCTTACTTTGCGGTGACATGCCGGCAATATTACAGCCTACTGTTAACCCTAAAAATTCAAATAATGGACGACACCAATCTGCATCACGTGTAGCTAAATAGTCATTGACAGTAATAACATGTACGCCATTACCTGTTAACGCATTTAAGTATGAAGGTAAGGTTGCCGTTAACGTTTTACCTTCACCAGTACGCATTTCGGCAATTTTTCCATCATGTAATACCATGCCACCAATCATTTGCACATCGAAATGTCGCATATCGAACACACGCTTACTGGCTTCACGTACAACAGCAAATGCTTCAGGTAAAATTTGGTTTAACGTTTCACCTTTAGACAATCGTTCTTTAAACTCACTGGTTTTTTCTTTTAACTCATCGTCACTTAGCGCTTCTAGAATGGGCTCTAACGCATTTATTTTCTTTACTTCTTTGTCCATTTTTTTGATTAGTCGATCATTACGACTGCCAAATATTTTTGTCAACAAATTTACAAACATCTTATTAAACCATTTTGTGAGATTTAGCGCCCAAAACATTTGGAACACTGAGTGAATATTATTATTGTAGTTATACCGAATTATCAGCGCTAGCTACACTTGTTTTTTATTACCGGCTTTACGATATACAAATTTTAACGGATCAATTTGTTTATCGTTATGCAAAATTTCATAATTAACATTAACAATGTATATTTTTGTTGTGAGCATAACGTGTTTTCAACGCATCTCCATGGTTAATTGCAATTAAATAACCATGTATTTCATCTGCCCAACTAACAACGTCCGATGCGGTACTAATGATATCGCCATCTTCTTTACCGGCAAAGTCAATTCCTTTATGTATGGCCGCTCTTCCATTAAAAGGCTCTTTACGCACACCATGATATGAAGATAACCAACCTCTTGTAATAGGTCGACCAGAAAAATAACGTGTATTTTCTATATGGAGACCCAAAGTCAAAGATTCAAGCATTTCCATCTTATTTTCTTGATGCGCTAATAAATTTTCTAATTGTGCTATTTCAACCAGCAATTGGCCAAAAGATTTTTGGTTGACATCGCCAGTAGTTAATGACGGTCCAACATGTGCAGCCAATTTGTCAAAACTAGATTCTTGTTCAGGTATATGAACACTTTTGGCTAAATGCTCACCTAAAAAACCCGAACGTAAAACATGACTTTTTAGCTCAGCAAGCTTTATGGTCAGTACCGTAATCTGTTGCTTTTTAAGTACTATTTTTTTCAAATAATTAGAAGGTATCGTTAGATCATGACTCGTTAAATAACCCGTGTTGTAATTTGACTCTTCACTTCTTGATAATATCAAGTAAACAATAGCCGTAGAAAATAGTGCAAAAGCCAACACAACAGAAAACCAATACAACTTATTTAAGCGCATTGAAAATCTTACATTCTTTCCACGGTATAGTAGTGTTAAACTCATAGATGTTTCTTAATACTTTATCACTTATATTTAACTTTCAAGCTTAATTAATCATTAAAGTAGATTAATTATTTACGGTATAACTATGGCACGAAGACCAAAAGCCCCTAAAGACATGTCTACGTTATTTAATTCGACGACAGGCACTTTGGCACAAATTAAATCAAAAACCAACTCTTTGGGCTTATTGTCGGATATTGTACGTCAAATATGCCCTGACCTGCCAGAAGATGCGTTTAATATTGCTAATTTTGTACATACAACATTAATTATTGAAGTTAAATCACCTGTTTGGGGACAAAGATTACAATTTGAACGTAATACTATTTGCAATCAACTGATGATACAAACCCAAGGGAAATTTTCACACATAGAAATCAAAGTGAATCCTCAAGGCCATCGACAAATACCAAATCAAAGCACATATCAACAGAATACGCTTGAAAGCAGCTCAATTCAAACTAACTCAATAAAAAACCGCTCTTTTTCAGAAAAAAAAGGCTCTGTACAAAGTATGTCGACCGCCACTGCTGAAAATTTATTAAAAATTGCTAAAAATGCACCTAAAGGACTAAAGGAAACATTAGAAAGACTGGCTGCAAATGTAATGAGCAATAAATAACCTGAAGTCAAATTAACGCTATTATCTATGTAATATTAAGCAGCCGGATATAAAGAGAAAGACGACATAATTAAGCATGACTATCAATAAGAATAACAAGCAATAAAAAACCGAGGATCTACTCGGTTTTTTGTATTTGACTTATAATAATCGTCTGTGAATTAACACTAAAAAGCAGTCGCGTTAATTTCCTGATATTCTATTGGTGAGGTTAGCTTATCATCTTCATAAGTTACCCATTCCCACGCATCTTGTTGCTTAAAGACTTCTCTAAGTAACATATTATTTAAACCGTGGCCTGATTTAAAGGCATTTAGCTCACCTAATATACTGGCACTTCCCATATAAAGATCACCAATTGCATCAAGTATTTTATGTTTTACAAACTCATCATCGTAACGTAATTCATTTTTGTTAAGCATACGATATTCATCAAGAACAATTGCATTTTCTAAGCTACCGCCTAATGCAAGATTATGAGATCGGAGAAACTCAATATCTTTCATAAAGCCAAAAGTACGAGCGCGACTAATTTCTTTGATAAAAGAGCAACTAGAAAAATCCATACTCATTGTTTGACAAGTATTTGCAATAACAGGGTGATTAAATTCAATAGCAAAATTAACTTTAAAACCTTCATAAGGTAGCAATTCAGCCCATTTATCTCCCTCTTCAACGCGTATCGCTTTTTTGATTCTAAGGAATCGCTTAGCAGCATTTTGTGTTTCAATACCGACAGATTGAATTAAATAAACAAAAGGTAAGGCACTGCCATCCATAATTGGAATTTCAGGTGCATCAACATCAATAATTAAGTTATCAATACCTAATCCAGCAACTGCTGACAATAAATGTTCAACAGTAGATACTTTAACTTGTTGCTCGTTAACTAAACAAGTACACAAGGTTGTTTCACCAACGGCATCAGGTGTTGCTTTTATATCAACCACAGGGTCAAGATCAACACGACGGAATACAATGCCAGTGTTAGCGGGAGCAGGACGGAGAGTAACCTGCACCTTTTCACCTTTATGTAATCCAACACCTACGGTTGAAACGCTTGTTTTTAATGTACGTTGCTTAATCATATTAGCCTCGATTTTGCTGTTTTCACTTATGTATTGCTTGCGCATTAATTTGCCTATGCACTAACGCAGCATCTTATAAAAGAGTCTTACTAAGAGCCTCTTATTAAGATAACTTGCTAAAGAGCAACAACACAGAACACGCCACCTAATTCGGCGGGCACATAATATAACAAAAAAAAGCAATAAATTCAAAAATCATTGATTATTCGTTATTTACACACGCAGTTTAACTTCAGTTATTAATCTAAATAACAATCGCAAAAAACTAGTCATCCTTGGATAGTTAGTGCTGTAATTATTTATAAATTAACTAGTGTTGTTTAATACTAGTCTGCCTGTTTACGCAAAAATGCAGGTATATCCAGATAATTATCCAAATCTGCATGCGCTACTTTTTGTGCATTGCTGTCAGTCATAGTAATTGTTTCCGCAGCAACTTCTGCTTGTGGTGCTGCTGATGGCGCATAATCAGAGCCAACAACTCTTTGCTCAACCATAGGTGTCGGATTCACTAAAGTGATATCTGGCTTAACCTCTGCACCAATACCTGTAGCAACTACTGTTACACGTAACTCTTCTGTCATATCAGGGTCAATTACAGCACCAACTACAACCGTAGCATTTTCACTAGCAAAAGCTTTTACTGCATTACCAACGGTTTCAAATTCATCAATACTGATGTCCATACCAGCAGTAATGTTCACTAAAATACCGCGAGCACCAGCTAAGTCTACATCTTCAAGTAATGGGCTTGAAATAGCGGCTTCTGCTGCTTCTTCAGCTCTATCTTCACCAGATGCAATACCAGAGCCCATCATAGCGGTTCCCATTTCTGACATTACTGTACGTACATCGGCAAAATCCACGTTAATTAAGCCAGGACGAGTAATTAATTCAGCAATACCTTGCACAGCACCTAATAAAACATTATTTGCGGCTTTGAAAGCATCTAATAAACTTGTACCAGGGCCTAATACTTTTAATAATTTCTCATTAGGAATGGTGATAAGTGAATCAACGCTTTTAGATAATGCCTCTATACCTTGATCAGCATAGTTCATGCGTTTTTTGCCTTCAAATGGGAAAGGTTTAGTTACTACCGCAACCGTTAATATTCCCATTTCTTTAGCAATTTCAGCTACAACTGGCGCAGCACCAGTACCTGTACCACCACCCATACCAGCGGCGATAAAGATCATATCTGCACCCTTTAAGGTTTCCATGATGGTCTCACGATCTTCCTCAGCAGCCTGTCGACCAATATTAGGGTTAGCGCCTGCGCCTAAACCTTTAGTGACATCATTACCTAATTGTAAGGTAACGTCGGCAGATGAATTACGTAGCGCTTGTGAATCAGTATTCGCAGTTATAAATTCAACACCTTCAATGGTTTGGCAAACCATATGCTCTACAGCATTACCACCACCACCACCAACTCCGATGACTTTAATCACCGCTTCTTCATTATGATCTTCCATTAATTCAAACATTTTTCTCTCTCCGTTTTCTTCTAAATTAGTCAGAAAAATTCTGACTTACAAAACAACTTCTGTGCAGGCGATTATTAAATTACTTAAAACTCACCTTTAAACCATGAACAAAAACGTGACCATGCTCCGGTCACCCCTTCTGATTTATTATTTTCCTTTAAGCCCGATTCATGAGCTTTCATACCATAATGCAGTAAACCTACAACTGTGGCATAAGTTGGGTCATCTACATATTCTTTCAACCCTTGAACTGCTATTGGTGAAGCAATACGCACTGGCATTTGAAAAACTTCTTCAGCAAACTCTTCTACCCCTTCCATTTTCGATGTGCCGCCGGTTAATACATAACCCGCTGCAATTTGGTCTTCTAAACCGGCTTCACGTACTTCATCTTGAATGAGTTCGAATAATTCTTGGTATCTTGGCTCTACAACTTCCGATAATGTATGGCGAGACATAGTTCGTGCTGGACGACCACCAACGCTTGGTACATCTATACTTTCTTCCATACTAACTAAGTGCCTTAATGCACAGGCATATTGCACTTTAATATCTTCTGCATGACTCAATGGTGTTCTAAAAATTTTAGCAATATCACTAGTGACTTGATTTCCTGCTACAGGAATAACTGCCGTATGGCGTAATGCGCCACCCGTGAATATTGATATATCCATAGTACCTGCCCCCATATCAACGACACAGATACCTAATTCTTTTTCATCATCGGTAAGTATTGAATAGCTAGAAGCTAATGCTGAAAATATCAGTTGATCAGCAGTTAAATTACAACGCTCAACACATTTTACCAAATTTTTAGCCATGTCATTCGCACAAGTAATGATATGTACTTTAGCTTCCATTCGCACACCAGACATACCAATAGGACTTTTAATACCGTCCTGACAATCTATACTATACTCTTGCGGTAACACATGTAACATACGACGTTCTGCCGAAATAGGCACACTGCGAGCGGTATGAATTACGTTGTCGACATCTTCTTGAACCACTTCTTTGTCATTAATTGGCACCATGCCATTTTCGTTTTGACAACTAATATGTTTTCCAGAAATATCTAAATAAATTGAGCTAATTTGACAATCGGCCATCAGCTCAGCTTCATTTATCGCTCTCTGAATTGACTGAATCACTAAGTTCAAGTCATTAACACCACCTTTATCCATACCACGTGCAGGTTGATTACCAACACCAACAATACTTAATTGGTTGTCGGGAGTAATTTCACCAACCGCGACGGATATTTTAGATGTGCCTATATCTAGTCCAACAACTAAATTTCTTTCTGTAATTTTAGACATTCAGGGTCAACTCTTCTGTGTGTAGCTTATTACGGCTAAATAAATCATCTCGAAACTTATAAATTGGAACCATAGACTCTTGCAGCACATGCTTTTTAAGCATTCCAATACGGCTTTTTCTTTGCTGCTTGTCAACACTAATACTCGATGACAAATCGTCTTTTTCCTTCCAACCAACAGCCAGCCCGGTATCATAACGTAAATCGATATAATCAACCGCTTGTTTTAACTCTTTTTTGCTTTTATTTTGCTCAAGTAAGTGTTCGTTGATTAAAGGATATACATCCATAAACCTTTGTACCCGCTTCACCCTCTCTTCACGACCTAAATTCAGCCTGATACCGTTGTTTAAGGTAAGTTGCCATGAGAAACGCTCACCAAGTATTAATTCATCAATCGCTAAGTCTCTGTACTCTAATAAATCATTCAAATTGTTAAAATTCTGTAATGCTAATAGTTCGCTTCCTTCAGGACCAAAAAATTGAGGTAATGTTTGTTTAATAGCCTTTTGCTCTGCTTGAAACGCTTTACCAAATTTATTTAATATAAAATCACCATTCCAGAGCGCAATAGGGGTTTGATCAACAACATATATTCTCACCTCATTAGGCCATTGTTTTCTTACTGCAACTGAATAAACCCACGGTAATTTAGATACTTGAGATTGTATTTCATTAACATCAACTTGAAAAAAGTTGCCTAAATCAATGTTACTCATCGACTCTAATACTTCGGTACGTTGGGTATATGGCATCTCCCCCATAATCACAATAGAATTTACCGGTGAACGTTCTCGCTCAATAAAAACTTCTGATAACCACCAACCTAAACTAAATAAGCCAATAAGTACGCACACGAAAAACGCCAAACCTACGCCAAAAGCGATAGTTTTTTGATTTTCCGGTGTTAACTGCTTATCGTTCATTTAGTTACCTATTTCCAATAATACGGTGTTTACAAGCTTATATTTACTATACGTTCAACCAAATCACTAAAACCTATACCATGCACTTTTGCCGCTTTAGGGACTAACGATGTTTCTGTCATACCTGGTACCGTATTTACTTCTAATATTTGCCAATTACCTGCACTGTCTTTCATTAAATCAACACGTCCCCAGCCACTAGCACCTGTTGATTTAAAGGCTTGTAATGATAGTGCTTTAATTACTTCTTCTTCTGCTTCTGGTAGCCCACATGGACAATGATATTGCGTACTATTAGATTGATATTTTGCTTTATAATCATAAAACTCCCGTGGAGTTTCCATATGAATAGCAGGTAACGCTTCATCGCCTAAAATTGCCACGGTATATTCAGGTCCATCAATCCAGGCTTCTAACAATACGTCGCCATCAAAACTAAAAGCTTCGATTAATGCGTTATGTAATTTTTCTGGAGAATCAGCCATTGCCATCCCAATACTTGAGCCTTCATGAGCAGGTTTTACCATCACTTTCCCACCTAAATCTTTAAGCTGTTGCTCAACATCAAGTGACGTAAACTCTGCCTTAGTAACAACGGCAAAGGGTGCTGTTGGTATGTTAGATGCTTTAAATATTTGCTTACTACGGACTTTATCCATTGATAAAGCAGAGCCTAAAACATTCGATCCTGTGTAAGCAATACCTAAGTACTCTAATGCCCCTTGTAAACAACCATCTTCTCCCCCTCGACCATGTAAGGCGATAAACACTCGCTTAATATCCTGCGTGACTAACTCTGTTAACAGCGTGTATTTGGTATCAATTAATACCACATTAAAACCTGCTTTTTTTAATCCTTGAGCAACAGCTGCTCCTGATTTAAGAGAAACTTCTCGCTCTGCCGAGTTACCACCATAAAGCACAGCAATGACGTCTTTTTTGATCGATTCTTTCACGGCTACAGTATTCATTTACTTTGTCTCTTCTGTTACTAACAAAGGGTTGTTTGATAAGTCTCTCGCAACCGTACCAATACTACCTGCCCCCTGAGTTATCACCATATCGTCATCTTTTAACTGTGCTAACAATAATTCAGGAAGCATCTCTACATCACTCACGTAAACTGGTTCAATTTGCCCACGTTGACGAATAGAACGAGCTAAGCTTTTACTATCTGCTGTGGCAACAGGAGTTTCGCCAGCAGCATAAACATCAAGTAAAAACAAACAGTCAACTTCGGATAAAACTTCAACAAAGTCTTCGTATAAATCACGGGTTCTTGAATAACGATGTGGCTGAAAAATCATAACTAAACGTTTATTTGGCCAACCGGTTCTCATTGCCAATATAGTTGCTTTAACCTCACTTGGGTGATGACCATAATCATCAACAAGCACCATATTTCCTGCTGGTGTTGTTAAGCTAGCAAGTTGCTCAAAACGACGCCCTATACCTGCAAACTCAGTTAGCGCTTTACAAATAGACTCATCATCAATACCTTCATCTTTGGCAACGGCAACACCTGCAAGTGCATTTAATACATTATGCTGGCCAGGTAAATTTACACTCATATCAAGCGGAGGTTGGCCATCTATCTCAACAGTAAAGTAACTAACGCTACCATCTTGTTGATAATTTGCTGCACGAATATCTGCATCTTCAGAAAAACCATAAGTAATAACTTGGCGACTAATACGTGGTAATAATTCACGCACAACCGGGTTATCAATACAAACCACAGCTAAACCATAAAATGGCAAGTTATGTAAAAACTCAATGTAGGTGTCTTTTAATTTTTCAAAATCACCTTGATAAGTCTCCATATGATCCGCATCAATATTGGTGATCACCGAAACCATCGGCTGTAAATGCAAAAATGATGCATCACTTTCATCGGCTTCAGCCACTAAGTAACGACTACTGCCCAAACGAGCATTAGTGCCGGCACTATTAAGTAAACCACCAATAACAAACGTAGGATCTAACTGTCCTTGCGCAAAAATACTAGCAATCAAACTTGTTGTTGTCGTTTTTCCATGCGTACCTGCAATGGCAATACCATGTCGAAAACGCATAAGCTCAGCGAGCATTTCTGCGCGGCGAACAACAGGAATACGTAGTGCTTTAGCTGCAAGTAACTCTGGATTGTTTTTTTCTATTGCAGTTGAAACAACAATGACACTTGCCTCTTCAACATTTTTACTTGCATGGCCTATGGTGATCGTTGCTCCAAGAGCAAGTAAACGTTTTACGACTTGATTTTCGCCAATATCAGAGCCTGATATTTGATACCCTTCATTTAGCAGTACTTCAGCAATGCCGCCCATACCTGCGCCGCCAATACCAACAAAATGGATACGTTTAACTCGACGCATTTCAGGTACATTCATTTTATTCTTACTCATTACTTTTGGGCTCATATAATTACTCATATTCTGTTCTAAGCAGCTGCGAGTTGCTGACAAATACTCGCGACTTTATTCGTTGCATCGGCATCCGCAGCAGCAAAGGCTGATTTTGCCATTTTTTGCAAAATTTGCGGATCACTAAATAGCTCATTTAATTGTGTAGTTAGCATCTCATTGGTTAATTCATTCTGCTTAATCAAAATACCTGCCTCACGAGACACTAAATATTGAGCGTTTTTGGTTTGATGATCATCAACAGCATGAGGTAATGGCACAAGGATGGACGGCTTTGCAGCCATCGCTAATTCAGATACAGTTAAAGCACCCGCTCGACAAATCACAATATCTGCCCATTGGTAAGCACTCGCCATATCATCAATAAACTCAGTCACTTTTACCTTGCCATCAGCTAAACTCTGTTGGTTATAGCTATTGATAACATTGTCTTTTTTTCCTTTACCCGTTTGGTGCCAAATATTAAAAGGCAATAATGTCTCCTTGTGGATATCGTTTATTGCGCTACTTTTATTGTGATTTTTATCACCAATATTCACTAATTTTTCAAAGCTTATTGGTACAATTTCATTTAATACTTGAGCACCTAAACTGCCACCAACAACTAAAATGTTGTGGCTACTTTTAACTGTTTCTTCATTTTTATTTTTAGTCGCCTTATTGCCAATGCTTGCTCTAAGTGGGTTACCAACAACTTGTGCTGTTACTTCTTGTTTAAAGGCATTCGGAAATGCACAGCAAACTTTAGTAGCAATTCGTGCTAATAAACGATTTGTTAACCCCGCAGCTGCGTTTTGCTCATGTAAAACTAGCGGCTTATTCATTAACCACGCAGCTAATCCTCCAGGACCACTAGCATAACCACCCATGCCTAGTACCACATCAGGTTTAACTTTTCGAATAACACGTAAAGCCTGCAATAAAGAGTTCATGAGTTTAAATGGCAGCTTTAACCACGTGATCAACTTTTTATTACGTAAGCCAGTAATCGTAATAAATGATATTTCAAAACCACTAGCAGGCACAATTTGCGCTTCCATACGATCAGATGTACCTAACCAATGAATAGCCCAACCTTCATTTTTTAATTTTTCAGCAACTGCAAGACCAGGAAATATATGCCCTCCTGTACCACCCGCCATGACCAACAAAGTAGGCTTTTTTTTCAAACTAGAATACACGTTAGTTTTCATTATCGCCTCCTAGCTTTTTTGTTTTTCTTTTTGAAGAAGTCGCTTGAATACTCTGCATTCTCAATTCATGATCAATACGAATTAAAATAACCACAGCCAGAGTCATAATGATCATAGAGCTGCCACCATAACTAATGAGTGGCATCGTTAAGCCTTTAGTAGGAACTATACCCGCACTCGCTCCAATATTAACCGCAGCCTGAAAGCACATCCAAATACCAATTGCGTAAGCAAAAAAGGCTTCAAAAAACTTCTCTTTAACTAAAGCTTTCTTTCCTAAAACAAGTGCTTTACATACTAATGTCATACTAAGTAGCAAAATAACCGTAACCCCAAAGAAACCAAATTCTTCGGCTAAAACGGCCATAACAAAATCGGTATGAGCTTCAGGTAAGTATTCTAATTTTTGAATACTATTTCCTAAACCTTGACCAAAAACCTCTCCTCGCCCATAAGCCATTAAAGATTGTGTTAATTGATAACCGCTACCAAAAGGGTCTTGCCAAGGATCTAAAAAGCTTGTAATTCGACGCCAGCGATAAGGTTCAAATATTGCTAACAATGTTAACAGTAATAAGCCTACCGAAGCTAAACTTACGAATTGCCAAAGCTTTGCACCAGCTAAAAATAATAAACCGAAGGTTGTGACAAACATCACAATAATGGTACCCAAGTCAGGTTGTCTTAATATTAAGACCGCCAATACAGCAAAAACGACTAAGGGTTTAGCAAAGCCTCTCCAATCTTCCATAACTTGATCACGACGACGCACTAAATAAGCAGCCAAATAACAAAAGAAAAATAGTTTAGCTGGCTCTGCCGCTTGCAGTGTAATAGGGCCTAAGGCAATCCAACGTGTTGAACCATTTACAGAACGACCAACAAGCAGTACTGCCACTAACAGCACAATGCCAAAGATTAATAAATAACTGCTATTTTTTTGCCACCACGACATGGGTATTTGTAAAGCAACAGCAGCAATACCTAAGCTCAGTACAATATAAATGCTATGACGAATAACAAAATGAAATGGATTATTAAAAAGTCGCTCAGCGACAAGCATAGATGAGCTTGCCACCATAATTAATCCGATCATGTACATTAAAAGTGCTATAACAACAAAACTTCGGTCAAAAACCATCCCTTGTTGTGGCGTAGACTCACTATTAAAAACTTTCATGACATTACTACTAATATTCGCAGTAATATCTGACAAAATAGAGAATCTAGCGGTTTTTTCAGTATTATCTAAGTCTATTGAAGCGCCTTTCATAAGCCCTCCTTTGCTAGCTGAGTAACCGCTGCCATAAACTGTTCACCACGGTCAACAAAACTCTTAAACATATCTAAACTAGCACAGGCAGGTGAAAGTAGAACAACATCACCTGCTTTAGCATACGCATTAGCGACTTGAACCGCTTCTTGCAAACTTACAACTTTACTGACATTGGCCTGATTAGTAACTATGTTAGCAATACTATCGCCATCTTTACCTAAAGTAATCACTTGGCTAACATATTGTGCTAAAGGTGCAGATAAAGGTGTAAAATCAGCACCTTTACCATCACCACCAGCAATAAGAATCAAGCGCGGTTTTGTATCGCTTTCTGAACTCAACGTTTGCGCCAAGCCATTAATTGCCGCAAGTGTCGCACCTACATTTGTAGCTTTAGAGTCATTAATCCACGTGATATTGTCTTGAGTCTTAATACGTTGACATCGATGTGCTAAACCAGTGAAACCAGCTAAATTATCAACAAGCTTAGTCAATGACCAACCCGCACAATAACCAAAGGCTAACGCGGTTAAATAATTGAGTGCATTATGCATTCCAGCTAAAGGAAGTTCTTCTAATGCAATCAAATTTTGCTTGCCAAAAGCTAAGTAGGCTTTGCTGTTTTCAACAGTAACCCCAAACTGATTTTCAGCTGGAGCATCACTACCAATTGAAATTGTTGGTTGTGATGGATTAGGTGTATTTGTTGTGGCATCGTCACGATTAATAATCGCTACCTTACCTTGGTGGTAGATACTTTGCTTAATCCGTATATAATTTTCCATTGTTTGATGTCGATCAAGATGATCATCACTTACGTTTAAAACACTCGTGGCAATGGCTTTCATACTGGTAAGCGTTTCCAGTTGGAAACTTGATAACTCTAGAATTAAAAATTCAGGTAACGCATTGTTTTTTGAAAAGCTAGTACTCACTATTTTATCGGTAAATATATCTAATACTGGCTGACCTATATTTCCACCAAGTTGTGCTTTAATTCCCAAACAATTAGCTAAATAGGCAAGTAATGAAACCACGGTGGATTTACCGTTTGAGCCTGTTAATGCTAAAATATCAATTGGCTTATTATCTTCTTCAAGACCGTATTCTTGATTCAATTGACAGAATAATTCGACGTCACCCATCACCTGACAATTCGCACTAATATATTGAGCAATATTATTAGCAACACTATCAATGCCAGGGCTGATTAAAATGATATCTGCACTGGTAATTAAGTCAGTTTGCCACTTACCTAGATATAAACTAGCGGTAGGAAAATCTTGAGAAAATTGCTGTTCGGTATAATCTCCAGAAAATGGGTTTTCACGTGAGTCATTAACAGCAAAACACAAACCTAGAGCGCTAAGGTAGCGAGCACAGGATAACCCTGTGATACCTGCACCCAGTACTAATATTTGTTTATGTTTCATGTCTGATAACAATGCCATTCTCTGTCTCTAGTTGTGTTGATATTTAAATATTTTAAGTTGTTTATCGCACGCTAGTTATCTTAATTTTAATGTTGCCAATCCAACCAACACTAAAATAAATGAAATAATCCAGAAGCGCACAATCACTCTTGGCTCTGGCCAGCCTTTTAATTCGTAATGATGATGAATAGGTGCCATACGAAATATTCGTTGTCCGCGCATTTTATATGACCCAACCTGTAAGATTACAGAAACAGTTTCCATAACAAACACACCACCCATAATAAATAATACTAATTCTTGTCTGACTAATACTGCTATTACCCCTAACGCTGCACCAAGTGCTAAAGAACCAACATCTCCCATAAAGACTTGTGCTGGATAAGTGTTAAACCACAAAAAACCTAGTCCGGCACCGACAATAGCGGTACAAACAATAACAAGTTCAGAGGTCATCGCTATATAAGGAATATTCAAATAACCAGCAAAGTTTACGTTGCCCGTAACGTAAGCGAAAAAAGCAAAAGCACCGGCAACCATAATGGTGGGTACTATCGCTAATCCATCTAATCCATCGGTTAGGTTGACAGCATTACTGGTTCCAACAATAACGAAATAAGTCATTACAATATAAAAGATACCTAATTGAGGCATGACATCTTTAATGAAAGGTATCAGTAAAAAAGTTTGATCAGGGTGAGATATTTGATATAAAAATATTGCTGTCGTTAACCCGGCAACTGTCTGCCAAAAATACTTCCACTTAGCAATTAAGCCATTAGAATCTTTACGAACAACTTTACGATAGTCATCAACAAAACCAATAAGACCAAAGCTTACAACCACAAATAACACAACCCAAACATAAATATTGCTCAGGTTTGCCCACAATAAAATACTAACCACAATCGCAGCGAGAATAAGTATCCCCCCCATGGTTGGTGTGCCTGATTTTGATAGATGACTTTCAGGACCATCATCACGAACAGTTTGACCTATTTGCATTTTTTGCAAATAGCGAATCAATTTAGGACCAAAATACAAGGAAATAAATAACGCAGTTAACGTGCTAATAATGGCACGAAATGTTAAATATGAAAAAACATGAAACACACTATAATACTGAGTTAAATATTCCGCTAACCAATGTAACATTAAGCATTATCCTTTTTGTGTGAGCTAAGTGTACTTTCATTTAAAATTTGATCTTGTTGTTGCTTTGCATGCCAGTTAAGAATATCTTCCACAACATTTTCCATATGCGCACTACGTGAGCCTTTAACTAATACTTTGTTTTTTTGATCGGTATTGCTCTCATTTTCTAATAGATTCGCCAAATAGGCGTTAAGGGTATCTTTATTATCAAAATGTTCACTAATTGCTGTATTATTCATTGCAAAAGCATCGCGCGTATTTTTACTTAAAACACCTAATGTTAATAAAACATCAATTCCTTGATTTTGAGCATATTCACCAATTTCTTGATGATAACTAGCAGCATCGCTACCTAACTCACCCATATCACCTAACACCAAAATTCTTTTTCCTGAATAACTTGCAAGTAAAGCCACTGCCGCTTTAATCGAATCGACATTGGCATTATATGTGTCATCAATCAGCCTAATTTCGTTACTCACTTTTGTTTTAGCTAAATGATGAACATTTAAACGTCCTTTTACCGGCGCCATATCAGCTAAACCCAGTTGAATATCTTTCAATGTTGCACCGCATTCAATCGCGACTGCTGCTGCTGCTACGGCATTACACACATTATGTTTTCCAGGAATGGGCAACTTAATAACACATTGTCCAAGGGAGCTTTGTAAATCAAAACTTGCACAACCATTCTCGTCTAACGATGCGTTTTCACTATAACAATCTGCCTGAGAGCTTGTTTTATCATCACTAACTCGGGTACATGAGAAAGTGCGTACTTGCTTGTCAGTTAAACGCCACTGCCATTTATCAGTGTATTTACTCGCATGGTTATATAACGCAACACCGTTACTAGGTAAGCCTGAAAAAATCTCACCTTTAGCACGAGCAACCCCACATAAATCACCAAAACCTTCTAAGTGGGCAGCAGCAATGTTGTTAATCATCGCGACATCAGGCTTGACTAATTCTGTGGTATAGGCGATTTCCCCCATGTGATTAGCACCCATTTCAATAACAGCAAACGCATGTTTATCTTCTAAACGCAATAAAGTCAGTGGTACGCCAATATCATTGTTGAAATTGCCATTCGTTGCTAAAACATTACCTAAACGAGATAAAATGGCCGCAATCATTTCTTTTACTGTCGTTTTACCACTACTGCCTGTTATACCAATAGTTTTTGGTGCTACTTGTTGCTTAACATAAGCACCAATTTTTCCAAGTGCGATACGTGTATCATCAACAATAATTTGAGCTACTTTATTACTATCAATATTCTCAATCTTGTGATCTACCACTAAAACTTGGCAACCATAGTCAATCACTTGCTGTACAAAAAGATGACCATCAAAATTGGGTCCTTTGAGTGCTAAAAATGCACTCTGCTTCTCGGCAGCCTGCTGTAATTTAAATTCTCGAGAATCTGTCACAACATTATTAACTTCAAGCATCTTCATCGAATCATCGCAAATTAAATCGCCATTTATTGCGGTCGAAAATGTAGATAATGCTATGCTAATCATTGTAATTCACCAACTACTGAAGAGTCTGCACTGTGATAATTTGCAAAGAAATTTTTCACAATATCGCGTTCGTTATAATCAATTTTTTCACACCCTAAAATAATATAATCTTCATGGCCTTTACCCGCTAATAGCACCACATCATTTGCTTGTGCTTTTGCTAATGTTGCTAACACTGCTTCTTTTCTATCAACAATTACCTGTACTTTGCACTGTTCATTAAGCCCAGCAAGTACATCATCAATAATGTTCATGGGCTGTTCAGTACGCGGATTATCATTAGTAACAATTAACTGGTCAGCATATGTTTGCGCCGCTTGCGCCATTAGTGGTCGTTTACCTTTATCTCGATCACCTCCACAGCCAAAAACAACAAATAAATTACCGTCACAATGCTGTCGACATGCTATTAATGCTTTCTCTAATGCATCAGGGGTATGTGCATAATCAACCACAGCGGTAGGTGATGGAGCATAAGTAGATGAAAAAGCTTCCATCCGTCCAGAAATAGGTTTTAATACTTTAACTTGCGCGGCTATAGCAGTTAACGACACGTTTTCAATTAACATCACAGCAATCACGGCGAGTAAGTTGTCAATATTGAAGTCACCTAGTAACGGGCTATGTATGTCAATATCGCCAAGGTGTGTACACAAAGTAAAATCAACACCTTGATGATGGTGTTTAATATTTTGACAAGTTACAAACTTTGCGTGTTGGCGTATATTTTTACTACGACCATAAAGCCAAGTATTATACAGCGATAAGTTTTCACTCGTGGGCCAATTAGCTAACCAACGTTGCGTTTGTTCATCATCACCATTTAATACTGCAATTTGTTTTTCATTCGGGGTAAATAGCTGTCTTTTAGCGGCAGCGTAAGCAGCCATAGTGCCATGATAATCTAAATGATCACGGCTTAAATTAGTAAAAATAGCTATATCAAAGGTATTTCCGGTTACTCTGCCTTGCTCAAGCGCATGAGAGGAAACTTCCATAGCAATATGAGTAATGCACTCATCATTTAGCTTTTTGGGGCTAATATCATTGTGGCTAAAACGGAAGAATAATTGCATTAAATCTGTAGCACTAGGCGTGGTATTATCTAATACTTCTAAATTATCAACCATGCCAGCGCCATTTGTGCCTATAACACCACAAGGTTTGTGACAATTTGTTAGCGCTTGTCCTAACAGTTGACTAATACTGGTTTTCCCGTTTGTACCGGTAATACCAATCATAGTCATGCTTTTTTCAGGTGACTGATAATAGGCACTCGCTAGTGCGAAAAGCTTTTTATTAAGCTGATAAAAACTAATAATCGCTACTTGCTTATTAGTTGATTCACTAAAATAACTATTACCGTGCTCTTCTTCAGTTTCACATTCCGATAAAACTAGCTTGGCACCACGTTTAATAGCTTGCTCAATATACTGACGACCATCTTGAGCATAACCAATAATGGCACAAAAAATATCACCACAACTTATCATGCGGCTATCATTTGTTAAATGACCTTGGTCACCATCAAAGTTTAACTGTGTAGGTAAAACAATAGAAAAGTCTTGTAATACTTGTTTGATAAAAGCAGTTGAAGGCTTATTGATTGATAAATTAGACATCATTAGCCTCCCTATACAAAATATTTGGCTGAGCTTCGCTTGTTATAGATCCTTGTCTTAACGCTAATTTATCATCAGCATCAGGAGCAACATTTAAAACACGTAATGCACCTTGCATTACTCGCGAAAATACTGGCGCAGCTACTTCACCACCGTGATACAAATCTCCACCTGGATCATTGATGACCACGACAACAACTATTTGTGGATTACTAATAGGCGCAACGCCTGCAAATAATCCAACATAATCATTACCATACCCACCAGCGACAGCTTTAAAGGAAGTTCCTGTTTTACCACCGACACGGTAACCTTCAACTTTTGCTTTTTGTACATGTTTATCTACGACCTTTTCGAGCATTTGAGTCACGGCTAATGAATTTTTTTCAGAAAAGACCCGTTCACCTTTTGGTTGATCATTTCTTTGAACCAGTGATAACTCACGCTTAATACCGCCATTAGCTAAAGTTGCATAAAATCGGGCTAGCTGTAACGGTGTAATTGCTAAACCATATCCCCAAGATAAAGTTGCCAATTCAAACTTTGACCAACGTTGCCTGTCATGCATCATACCTGAGCTTTCACCCACTAAATTGGTACCAGTACTATCAGCAAACCCGGCATCAAAAAACTTATCTAATAAGAAATTTTTAGGCACAGAAAGAGCTAACTTAGTCGTGCCCATATTTGATGAAGTAACTAAAATATCTTCAACCGAAAGCTTTCCTCTATCAATAGGATCATTAACACGTCTACCACCTAGACGCATCCAGCCTGGGCTAGTATCTATAATAGTTTTAGTATTCGCAGAGCCAAACTCTAATGCGGTTAACACTGTTAATGGCTTCATGGTAGAGCCAGGCTCATAAACATCGGTGATTGCACGATTTCTAAAGCGATGAATTGCCGTATTACTACGATTATTTGGGTTATATGAGGGGCTATTAGTTAACGCTAGTATTTCACCTGTATGAATATCAACCACCACCACAGAGCCTGAAGTTGCTTTAAATGCCTGTACTGCGCCTTTTAACTCTTTATAGGCTATCGCTTGAATACGTTGGTCAATAGTTAATTTAACATTTTGCGCTGCTTGTGCTTTTTCTACTGACAGTATTTCAATTTTCCTGCCAGAAGCATCTTTTCTAAAACGCTTATTACCGCCTTTACCCGTTAAAACTTCATCATATACGCGTTCAATACCTTCAATGCCTTTATCGTCAATATTTGTAAAACCAACTATATGAGCGCTGATTTCACCTGTAGGGTAAAAACGCTTTGACTCTTTACGTAAATAAATGCCTGGTATTTTTAATTCACGAATATATGTCGCCATTGCTGGAGAAATTTTTCGTTCTAAATAAACAAATCGTTTACTCGAACTACCAGCAACACGCGAGGTAAGCTCTTTAACATCTTGTCCCAAAACATCAGCAAGGGCTTGCCAATGCTCTTTCATTGACAAAGCATTGTTATCCATAATAATTTTAGGATCAGCCCACACCGTTTCTACTGGCACACTAATCGCTAATTTATCACCGTTTCTATCAACAATGGTGCCTCGTTGTACCGTATTAGCAGCAACACGCATAGAACGCATATCACCCTGCTTTTTTAACATATCGGGTTCGATAACCTGAATATAAGCACTACGCGCTAGTAATCCACTATAAATCAAGACAACAACACCTATCACAACGTAATAACGCCATGCTGTTGTTGTAGGTTGACTACTGCGGTTATTTACTTTTTTATTCATTTAACTAACGTGCTTAATGGTTGTTTTCTTTCGGACTAAAGCCCAACCGATAAAGGATTATTTTAAGGTGACAATTATTTCTGAATCGGCATCAGCTCGCTTCATGTTTAACATTTTATTCGCTCTACTTTCTATGGCGCTGTGCTCTGCCAAACTATTTTGCTCTAACAATAAATTACGCCATTCAATATCTAATTCATCTCGTTGTGTATATAACTGCTCTAATTCACTCGTTTTATGCCTATTCATATGTGTGTAATAAACAACTGAAAATGCTGACACCACCACTAATAACAATAAAATATAAGTGATAAAATGCTCTACAATATCTTGCCAAATATCCAGTACTAGTACCTGGCTTGATGTTGTTTTTTTGAGCGCCACGTGTTCATTTACCAAAATTAGTCAACTGAGTGGGATAAACGTTTAGCAATACGTAATACTGAACTACGTGAACGAACATTTTCTTCCACTTCACTTTTACTTGGTTTTAATTTGCGACCAATCAATTCAAGTTTTTTGCCTTTATTTAATTCTTCTTCTTTAATTGGCATACCTCGAGGAACTTTCTTACCCTGAGAGTGCTTTTTCATAAATTGTTTTACTAGTCGATCTTCTAACGAATGAAAACTTATTACGACTAGACGACCATCTTCGGCCAAAACCGATAAAGAAGCTGCTAAGGCTTTTTCTATTTGCTCCAACTCACTATTGATATACATTCGAATAGCTTGAAAGCTACGTGTAGCTGGATGTTTTTTAATTTCTCTTTGTGGCGCGGTGGTTTTGATTAATTTAGCTAACTCACTAGTGCGTGTGAAAGGTGTTTCTTCACGAGCATCAACAATCGCATTTGCAATACGCCATGCATGTTTTTCTTCACCAAACGTTCTAAGTACCCAAGTAATATCTTCAACATCAGCAACAGCTAACCATTCTGCTGCTGTTTGCCCACGCGAAGTATCCATTCGCATATCTAACGGACCATCTTTCATAAAGCTGAAACCTCGTTCAGCCTCATCAAGTTGTGGGGAAGAAACACCTAAATCCAGTAAAATCCCATTAACTTTACCGGTTAATTCATGCTGTTCAGCTATTTCAGCGAGATTAGCAAAACCTTGATGTTCAATATGAAAACGCTCATCACTGCTAAACTTTTCTGCTGCAGCGATTGCACTAGGATCACGATCAATCGCAATCAATCGACCATTGGTAGATAATTTAGATAAAATCAAAGACGAATGGCCGCCACGACCAAAAGTACAGTCGATATAGCAACCATTAGGATCAATGTCTAAGCCATCAATCGCTTCTGTCAATAAAACAGAAATATGTGCTTTATCTAATTCCATGTTGTTTTTTATAACCTTATTAATTTAATTATTTTATAAAGATAAATCTAACAAACGATCAGTCAGTTCAATTTCACCTGATTGAATTTTATCTATACCTTGCTGTAATTGTGCTTGCCATGCTGACTCGCTCCAAATTTCAAACTTTTTCAATTGCCCAACCAACATTACTGATTTCTCTAAACCTGCATGCTTTTTTAATGGCCCATTAAGTAATAAACGACCATTTTTATCCATATCACAATCTGTCGCATTACCTAACAAAACTTGCTGCAATAAACGCTCTTGCTGATTCATGCTTGATAAATTACACAACTTTAATTCAATTTCTTCCCATTCAGGTAAGGGATACAGCAATAGGCACGCATGTTGAATATCAACAGTGCACACCATTTTCCCTTGGCAATCGGCAAACAATTCCTCACGATACCGTGTTGGTATTGTGATTCTATTTTTGCTATCAAGTGTAATTGCGCTAGCGCCTCTGAACATAGTTGAATACTTGCCTTATTGACTAAAGTTATTCGCTGATAATTTACTCGTTTATTTATAAGGTAGCTGCCATGATCCACAATTACCCACTTTTTACCACAATGATACAGTTTAGTGACTAAAGTAAAGTTATGTCAAGTGAATAATAGTGAAAACCAAGATAGGAACACGGGTCAAAACACTAGTAAAATTAAGGCCTAGATAAAGATATTTAGGAAGTGGATGAATTTGTGGGTTTTTGTGGATCTTTCATCCCAAAAAGTTATAAAAAATGATCATCAAAAGATTTTTATGAGTAAACTGAGGTTTATAATTTATGTAACAAGACTTTACTTTGATGATTAAATTAACAACACCAGTAAAGCTTAATTAAATTAGATCTAAAATAAGTATCAGTATTATTGAATAAATACGTGTAAGTTAATTATTAAATGAAGTTATAGTCAGCAATTGAAGTCCATAGCTCAAGCTCATAATTAACACCGATAAGTTAATAAATATGTTAATTATGATTTTTTATTTCGCTTTCCTTACTACCATCAACTACACAGTTTCGACCATTATCTTTAGCTAAATATAGACGTCGATCAGCTTTTAATAATAGATCATCTAAGCTTAAGCCATCATTACCATAGGTAGCAATGCCTGCACTGACAGTCATAGCTAACGTTACTTCATCATAAATAAAAGGCGTATCCTGTAATTGTTGTCTTAGTGAATCTACCTGCTTGTAACAATCTTGATCTTTAGAGCCAACAATAAGCAAAACAAATTCTTCACCGCCAAACCTAGCTAATAAATCAGTTTTTCGAACTCTATCTTTAATAAAGTTAGCGATATAGCATAAAGTTGCATCCCCAACGTGATGACCATGTTCATCGTTAATTTTTTTGAAATAATCTAAATCAAAAATAGCAACGGCTAAGGAAGATTTATGGCGTTTGGCATATTCGGCATATAAGGTAAAATTTTCTTTTAACTTCATACGGTTTGCTAAACCCGTTAATGTGTCTGTACTTGCTAACTCAAGCAAACGTTCTTCATTTTTTTCTCTATTCACTTCATATACGTGAGCTAGAGAGATCATCAAACAAGCGCCAAGAATTATATTCAATGAATCAGCAATATCTATCACTGAGTTGCCTTCTATAAAACGATAGTGATAAACAGAAACACCACTAACAATAAAGAATATTGAAACCCAGAAACCTTGTACACGTCCCATCATAAGATATGAAATCATGGGAATAGCGATTATCCAAACAAAAATAGATACCGATGTGTTTGGTACATACATGGCATAAACCATAGTAGTAAAAAACGGTAACAAGAAAATACTAACCCACCGTTGAAAATTAGAAATATATAAAATTTTACGCCATAAAAAAAAAGCAAAAAATGCAAATATCATTTCTAATATTGCTAACGACCAGAGTCCACGATAAAAATTAATAACAGAGAATGTTGCCCCGCCTACCATTACTAACAGTAACATTACACGCATAACACTACGTCTATATTGTAAATTTTGATCTAAATTATTCAGCATATAACTTCTCTTGTTACAACACTTTACGGCACGGCAACTATTTTTCATCTGTTGTTTTAACCAATGTAAAATAAACGATGAACACCAGCACGAAAAAGATTAAATATCTGTTAATTTTTTCGAGTTGAATTCATTTATTTTACAAATGGTAGAGTGGAACTCTTAAATAACCTTGCTTTAATATCGGTATAAAAAAACTAATATTGGCTTCCTTCACCAAGAATTAAACCAAGACATTATTATTGTAATTATTAACAAAACTCTGTTAATAATAAGTTTAACTATATTAATAAAAGCAGTTAATTTACTGTTTTTCAAGTTAATATTAGACATTAAGTCAAAATATTATAGCGAAATGATACCTTTTTATATACCAAACGGTAAAGTAAACTTTGTAAAAGACTATGAATGAGTTATGGGATACGATATAAAAACCCCGCACTAAGGCGGGGTCTACATACGTCAATTGTGGTTTATATAGTGAAGTAATTAAAACAATTCATCATCAATATTAAATAAGCAATCACAACCTGATTTAGCCGAAGCAATTAATGAAATACGACGAGGAAGTATACGTGAAAAGTAATAGCGTGCTGTATGCAACTTACTTTGATAGAAATCACTACCACTTTCACCATTATTTTCTTGCTGAGCTAAAGAAACATCAGCCATTCTAGCCCATATATAAGCCATTGCAGTATAACCAAAAACATGCAAATAATCGTTCGCTGATACACCAAGTTCATTAATATTAGCTTGTGATTTAGTTAATAAATCATCAGTAAGCTCAGTTAAATCATCAACAGCCAATGTTAGCGGAGTAATAAACTCCCCCATGGCTGCATTATTTTTAGTGGCTTCAATATAAGTGGTCACTTCATCAATGAATACATTTAACATAGCACCTTTAGAGGTAGCTATTTTACGTACTAATAAATCCATTGCTTGAATACCATTTGTTCCTTCGTATATTTGTGTAATACGTGCATCGCGTACTAGTTGCTCTTGCCCCCACTCACGAATAAAGCCATGTCCACCAAAAACTTGCTGCCCAGCAACAGTGTTTTCAAAACCTAAATCAGTAAAAAAGGCTTTGGCAACAGGTGTCATTAATGCCGCTAATGTTTCACCCTTAACTTGTTCTTCACCTTCACCATAGGTGGCATAATCTAATTGCATAGAGATATAACTTGAAAGCGCTCTAGAGCCTTCATTAAGTGCTTTCATGTTCAAGAGCATACGGCGAACATCACCATGAACCATAATAGAATCAGCTTCTTGGTTAGGATTTTTAACGCCATTAACTTTACTATCAAGCGAACGCCCTTGTAATCTATCTTTTGCATACTCTAGTGCGTTTTGATATGAACGTACTGCTGCACCTAACCCTTGAATACCAACGCCAATACGCTCGAAATTCATCATGGTGAACATACAAGCTAGCCCTTTATTCAATTCACCCACTAAATAACCTTTAGCGTCATCAAAATTCATAACACAAGTTGCAGAAGCATGAATCCCCATCTTGTGTTCAATAGAGCCACAACTAACATTATTACGCGCCCCTAAAGTTTCGTCATCATTAACATGAAATTTAGGTACTAAGAATAATGAAATACCACGAGGACCAGCAGGCGCATCAGGTAGTTTTGCTAATACTAGGTGAACAATATTTTCAGTAAGGTCATGCTCACCACCAGTGATAAAGATTTTATTACCAGTAACTTTATAGCTACCATCTTCTTGCGGTATCGCTTTAGTGCGTATAATGCCTAAATCTGAACCTGCGTGAGATTCAGTTAAACACATTGAAGCTGACCATTCACCTGAATACATACGAGTAAGGTAACGTTCTTTTAATTCTTCACTGCCGTGTTTTGCTAACGAAAGTGCGGCACCAGCAGTCAATACAGGATAAAGTGCAAACGAAATATCTGCACTACAAAGCATTTCTTCATGTAAAGCAGTTAGCATTTTTGGCATGCCCATACCGCCATAATTTACATCACCACCAAGTGCTGTCCAACCACCGTCAGCATAAGTGTTAAAAGCCTCTTTATATCCTGGCGCTGTAGTGACAACGCCTTCCTTAAAGCTCACTCCAGTTTCATCACCTTCTCGAGCGATAGGCGCAATTGCTTGCTCAGCGATTTTGGCGCATTCTTGTAAAATTGCTTCGGCTGTATCTTTGTCAACTTGTTCCGCTAACTTAGGTAATTTCTGCCACATTTTATCCGCTTGAAATACTTCATAAAGCAAAAAGCTCATGTCTTTTAATGGAACTTTATATTCAGCCACAACAACCCCTTAAAATTTCTTAAATTTAATAATTAATTTCATTAGTGCTATTTCAATAAGAAGAGTACTAAATCAAACGACCAATTCAAACAAGTGTTTTAATTCTACATTAATAATGATTAAAGTAAAGTTTAACGATAAATTACTACACTAAATTTGGTGTTTTACTTCTCTTAGGTTAGTGTTAAATAATGACTACTGAGTAAAGTATAGAAAATTTACTAGGAATTGCTGTGAACCCCTTCAAAATTACATTTTATCTCTTTTTATGCTGCGCCAGTTTTGTTGATGCGAAGCAAGTAAGCTTTTCTAAGTCTGCCGACAAGAATTATTATAATTTCAACTATCAATGGCTTGATCATAGTAACCAACAGCAATCGATCAGTTTTGCTTTAACTAAATCTGCATTATTTGAGCACTTTCGCGACCTAAAACCGTATCAAAGTGAATTCGCCCACAAAACGATTATGCATAGATTAAAAAAACAGTTAGATGAAGAGCCGTTAAATGCAGCTCAAGCTTTTTTCTTACAGAAAGATGGCGAAACGATAGTGCAAATTAAAGGGCAAGAAGATCAACAAATTGCACTTGCCTACAAAAAAGTAAAAGCAATAAAACAGGAAGCAACTAAACAATACCTCCAAGAAAATTATTATCAATTATTCAACACACATGATGGCGAAACAGGAATAAAAATAAATCATGCCGATGTTGCTAATGATTCACTCGTAGATTTCAAGCACTTAAAACCGATCATATTGGATAAGATTACTGCAAAAACCATTAGAAAAGTAACAGATTACGTGCTTGGATTCGTACAGTCTATTCCTTATTCTACGTTGGAATCACGTGTTACATCTTCAGGATCAGGCTTTAATTCACCAGCTAAATTATTATGGGAGAATCAGGGGGATTGTGATAGTAAAGTAACATTAACTGCCACTATATTGCGTACCTTGATGCCAAACGTTGAGATGGTAATGGTTTATATTGATAAACATGCTTTCATGGGAATTGCTGTTCCCGCTAAAGCTGGGGATACAACCTTAATACACCAAGGAGTTACTTATCTATTAGCCGAACCAACAGGCCCTGCACTTTACAAACTTGGTAAAATAGCCCCTGAGTCTGAATTAGCTATCGATCAAGGGCGCTATGTTGCTGAGGTTTTTTATTCTGACAATAATAACTCGTAAATACCAAATAGCTACGCACTACACGAAATAGCTATACGGAAATATTTCCAAGTGCCGTTAAAAAAGTTAAGCTTGGGGCAAAAAAAGCGGCACCTGTTTCAGCTTGAGTATATTTAAGTAAATGATCTACGTGGCCATGACCGTCACCATAAATCATGCTTTTTAACATTTTCTCAAATGGTTCAGGTGAATGACAATAAGAGACAAAGAATAGCCCTTGTTCCTTTACATCACCGTAAGGCATACTTTGTCTTAAAATTTCAATACTTTTACCATTTTCATCTTTTAAGCTAGTGCGCTTAGTATGAGCTGTTAATGGTTTTTTATCACTTTCATACTCAATATTATCTACTTTCGTACGCCCATAAACATCCTCCTGTTCTTCATTTTTCAACGAACTCCAGAGTGTTAAATTATGCTTGTAACGCTGAATGTGTAAATAACTACCGCTTGCAAAATTAGCGTCATCAGATTCTTGCACTAACGCAACATTTCTACGTTGCATACCTTGAGGGTTTTCAGTGCCATCAACAAAGCCGGTTAAATCTCGACCATCTAAGAAACGAAAAGCCTGAACTTGTTCAATTAGCTCAACACTATCAGCAAGTAGCTGACACACTTTAGAGCAAACAATATGATTAACATCAGAGCGATCACTACGGATTTCGATATAAATATCAACATTATTACTAGGGGCGACTCTGTCATCATTATCCATTGAAGGAAACGCTTTCAACAGTGCAGGACGTGCTTGCGGGTAGAATTCGTCCCAATAATTTGCACCTATAGCAACAACACCCGTTAAATTAGCTTCTGAAAATTGATCTGCATAATCATCAAATAATTCAGGTAAGCGAGACAAAGCAGTCCGAATAAATGCATTTCTATTATCTAACACATTAAAAAGTAAATAACTGCCATGTAAGTTTGGCTCTGCACAAACACCAAATTGTTCTCTAGCCATTTGAAATCCTGATAGTAATTTTATGTTTTATTAGAAGAGTATATACCTAAATCCAATCAAAATGCGAGTATCTATAGAGCTGTTAAAACTATAAATAAAATACAGTTTTATAACTGACTTACAGTCTATTAAAATTAGGTAAATTAATCTTTATCTTTATGAGAATTGCTTAGAACAAGATTTATTTCATCAATTAAGCAATGAGTCAAGTCGTCAACAATCTCTAATTTTTGTTTCTTAATAGCACTTTCAAGTTCCATAGCACTTTGTGATATTTCTATAAAACCAAACATTTGTGCCGCACCTGAAATTTTATGTGCTAATTTAGCTAACGCTTTATATTCATTATTATGACGATAATCTATCAATTCTTGCTTATCTTGCGATAAATTATTTATAAATGACTTAGTAATATCCGATATATCTATGTCATCTACTTTTTGTTCAAGTAATACATTAGCTTCAAAATTCGCGAATCCGATGTTACCTTTTTCAACATTGTTTTTGTCAATACTAGCCTTCTCAGGATAATGCTGAGCAATAGTGGCAATAAAAACCTCTCGTTCAATAGGTTTTTTAAGATGCCCAGCAAAACCTAACGCTAGGTATTGTGCAATTTCATGTGCCATAGCATTAGCGGTTAATGCATAAATAGGGCGATCACAGCCCTTCTCTCGCAACGCTTCTAATGCTTGTATGCCATCCATTCTAGGCATTTGGATATCTAATAACGTTATTATTGGTTTATGCTCATTACATAACTCGACTGCCTCTATTCCGTTAGATGCTTCAAGCACCTCTAGACCTAAGTTAGTGAGTAAACGAGCAATTAAACGGCGGTTATCATCATGATCATCTGCCAGTAATATTTTACCGGTATACTGCTTTTTGTTAACACGAATACCGAGTGCTTGTTCATTATTCTCAACATCATCTAAAACAGAATACACCTCGCCAAAAGGTAATTTGAGAACAAAAGTACTGCCTTGATTCAATTGACTAGTAACCGTTATTTTTCCTGACATTACTTTTGCTAGTTGATCAGATAAAAATAGCCCTAATCCTGAACCAGAAAAACGTCGGCTAATACTATTATCACCTTGGGTGAATATATTAAACATTTTTGCCATTTGCTTTTTATTCATTCCTATTCCTGTATCGGTGACAGTAAATAGTAATGTTTTATCTATAATGGCAATATCTAACGAAACCCAGCCTTCTTTGGTAAATTTAATAGCATTAGAGCATAGATTTATCAAAATCTGTTTTAACCGTAAACCATCGATATCGATAATAAAGGGAGTTGGTAGATGATGGCTTACTGTAAATGATAAATTTTTACGTTGCGCTTGCTCAGTAAACATATCATTTAATTTATCTACGATTGTATGTAAATCTTGACGTCTATTCTCGAGTTCAAATTTATTCGCTTCTATTTTACTTAAATCTAAAATATCATTAATTAGTTGTAGTAGATGTAAGCTATTATTATGAATAACTTCAACTTCATGGAGCAAATCTTCATTATCGAAATCGCCATGAATAATCGCTTCTGCTTGTCCTAGAACCGCGGTAAGTGGTGTTCGAATCTCATGACTCATATTAGCTAAAAATTGGCTTTTAACCATACTGGCATCTTGTAATTCTTTTGTTAGAAACTCTAACGCTTCAGTACGTTGTTTTACTCTATTTTCTAGTTTTTTGGTTAACCTTCTTTCCAAATAGCGTCGATATATCAAAAACAATACCGTTAATAAAAAAGCGAAGATAAGTATAATAAATTCGCGCTGTTGATCTGCCTTAGTAGACTCTAACTCCTGTAGCTTCTTACTTTGCTGCAGACTTTTTACTTGTTGGCTAAGTTGTACAGATTCAAATTGTGCTATTTGCTCATTAAGTGTTTCGTTTGATAACTTTAAACGTTCCTTTTGGTAAGCTAATTGAGTCATTAATGCTTTTGCTGTCTCTCCATCTGCAGCATAAAGCAACGCACTTAATCCTAAATTACCATTAATTAGCTGTTGGAAACCCATTTTTTTTGCGACCGCATTCGATAGATCTAAATACATATGAGAGCGTTCAATATCACCTTGATAAAAATAAATTTTCGCTAAAGTGTGTAAGCTACCTCCATAAGTCATTTGATGACCTATTTTTTTACTTAATTCCACACCTAAGTTAGCATATTCTGAAGCTTTATCTAGATTAGACAGTTCATAGTTTATTTCTGCTAAATTATGAAATTGTGAAGCAGCATCAATATGGTAATCATTGTTTCGAAAGTATGTTAATGCTTTCATTACATAGCTCTCGGCCTTCTGATATTGGCCTGATTGTTTATAAGAAACCCCAATACCAGCGGAAGCTTTAGCAATGCCGTGTTCATCATTTAAAACCTCCCTCTTGCTAATTACCTCTTCAAACATGTTAATAGCAATATCATAACGACGCAGACTTAAATAAAGTACAGCAAGGTTATAGCGAACATCGATTTTATCAACTTCACTACCATAATATTGATACAACTCATCAGCTTCTTTATAAGCTTTCAATGCTGCAAGCGAATCCCCTTTAGACGTTTGTACCAATGCAATATTGTTTAATAAGTGAGCTTGTTTAATTGCTTTTTCTGCTGAGAAAACTTGCTGTTGAAAATAATTTAACGCTGCTTCATACGCAACTAAAGATTGAGCATATTCACCTTGAAAATACAAGATAATGCCCATTAGTTTGTCAACATCGGCTTGTAGTTGTGACAAACTATTCTCATCAAGTAGGGCTTTCGCTTGTTGAATTATTTCCAACGCTTTTTGTAAATTACTCAAGGTAAAATAAGCATTGCTTTGTTGTATAAGTATTCTAATACGCTGGGTTTTATTCAGTTTTTCACTTTCAAGTAATTGACTGAGTTTAACGATCGCCATAGCTTTATTGGCTTGCTGTCCGATCTCTTCCAACTCATTTTCGATATTTTGCGCCCGAACATTTAATGCAACGGTAAATATTAATATAAATAGCAACAAGATGCGCCACATAGTATGCCTTGAGGAAATAGATGATGAATTAAAGGAAGTACCTTGTTCAGTTATAGCACTAATAATTCTTGAATGTAACTGTTTAGTAATGAGTACGAGCATGATTGAATAATTATACAACTACGACTATGATGCAGCAATGTTTCTTATATAGGCTGTATATCATGTTTAAAAAATTTATTTATACCATATTGTTATCCATTAGTTTTACCACACTTGTAAATGCGACAATTGTTGAGTTTCAAACCTCACAAGGAAATTTTCAAGTTAATTTATTCGATAGTAGTACCCCTGAAACAGTTAATAACTTTCTTCAATATGTTGAAGAGCAGCATTATACTAATTCAGTAGTACACCGTGTTTCATCCAACTTTGTTGTACAAGGCGGTGGATATACATTCGAAGGTAATTTTCCGCTAACTCGAATCGAAACAAACCCGGCAGTGATTAACGAGCCAATATATTCTAATGTCAGAGGCACTATTGCCATGGCTAAGCTTGGCGGAGATCCTGACAGTGCAACAGATCAATGGTTCTTCAATTTAGCTGATAACGCTAGCAACCTAGACTTACAAAATAGTGGCTTTACTGTTTTTGGCCAAGTTATTGGTGATGGTATGACAACCATTGATAACATAGCTCAACTTACTTTATGTAATTCTGCAAATTTAGAAGGCATACCAATGGTTATTGCGGATGATCAACAATGTAGTGATTTAGCAACGCCTGGTATAGAAAACTTTGTGATTGTTGAACAAATTGTTATTGTCGACTCCGCTGAAGTAACTGATGGTGATTTATCTCCTGTTAGAAACACGCTAATCACAGCACCTACTGAACCAACACCTACGCCTGATAATGATAGTAGTGGTGGCGGTACTTTTGCTTGGTTTATTCTGCTGAGCTTAATTCCTTTGTTAATAAGAAGATATTCATAGAAAATTAAAGTCATTCCGAACAAGACAAAAAAAAAGCAGCGAAATCGCTGCTTTTTTTAGTAATAATATTCAGTTATTACTTTAACATATACCAATCTTAGAGTGCTAATATCAGTATATTAATATTAACCTCGAGTGAATTCTGGGTAAGCTTCCATACCACATTCAGCTTGGTCAACACCTTCATATTCTTCTTCTTCAGTTACACGAAGTCCAATAATTTTCTTCAATGCGAACCAAACTACAAAGCTAGTTACAAATACCCAAACAAAGATAGTTGCTGCACCAATTAACTGACCACTAAAGCTAGAACCTGAATTAGTAATTGGAACAATCATTAGGCCAAAGAAACCTACAACACCATGAACCGATATAGCACCTACTGGATCATCAATCTTAGCTTTATCTAAAGCAATAACTGAAAGAACAACAATAATACCACCAATTGCGCCAAATATTGTTGCTTGTAATGGTGTTGGTGTTGAAGGTTCTGCTGTAATAGCAACTAGACCTGCTAGTGCACCATTTAATGTCATGGTTAAATCAGCTTTCTTAAATAAGATTTTAGCAAAAACAAGCGCTGCAATTGCACCTGCTGCTGCCGCTGCGTTAGTGTTTAAGAACACCATAGCTACTGAGTTAGCACTGTTAATATCACCAAGCTTTAATACAGAACCACCATTAAAACCAAACCAACCCATCCATAAGATAAATGTACCTAAGGTAGCCATTGGTAAATTAGCACCCGGGATAGCGTTTATTTTTCCATCTTTAGTATATTTACCTTTACGTGCACCAAGTAATAAAACACCTGCTAAAGCAGCAGAAGCACCAGCCATATGAACAATACCTGAACCAGCAAAATCAGAGAAACCTAGGTCACCTAATGTATATAAACCAAATACAGCATCACCATTCCAAGTCCAGCTACCTTCCATTGGGTAGATAAAACCAGTTAAGATAACTGTGAAAGCTAAAAATGCCCATAATTTCATACGTTCAGCTACAGCACCTGAAACAATAGACATAGCTGTTGCTACAAATACTACTTGGAAGAAGAAGTCAGCTGCATTTGCATAAACCGCACCGCCATCGAAACCCGCTTCGGCAGATTCAGCTAATACCGTACTAACTAAAGCGTCTGCATCAGCAGCACCATCAAGGCCAATACCACTTAAGAAAACACCGCCGCCATACATAATATCGTAACCTACTACTAGGTACATAACACAAGCAATAGCATACAAAGCAACGTTTTTAGTTAAAATTTCAGTTGTGTTTTTAGATCTAACTAAACCTGCTTCTAACATTGAGAAGCCAGCGGCCATCCACATTACTAAGGCACCACAAACTAAGAAATAGAATGTATCCATAGCATATTGAAGTTGAAAAATATTTTGTTCCATAATTGATCCTATAATAATTTTTGTAACAGTAATTGGTCAGGTATGAGCTGTAAGATTAAATTTGAATGAAAACACAAAGCCGAAGTATTTAAGTCTACTAATGTGAATTCATTACCTAGCTTTACAGCAAGCAATATGAATACAGATTAAATAGCCTCTGAATCCTGCTCACCTGTACGAATGCGAATGGCTTGTTCAAGGTTATAGACAAAAATTTTGCCATCGCCAATTTTACCTGTGTACGCTGCTTTACTAATTGCTTCAACTAAGCGTTCAACTATGTCGTCATTAACAGCAATTTCAAGTTTAACTTTTGGTAAGAAATCTACTTGATATTCTGCACCACGATATAATTCTGTATGTCCTTTTTGACGGCCAAAACCTTTTACTTCACTAACAGTTATCCCTTCAACACCGATTTCAGAGATGGCTTCACGAACATCATCGAGTTTGAACGGTTTAATTATTGCGTTAACTATTTTCACTGTAGACCTCTTATTTTTAATTTTAGTTAATATTGAACTATATAATTCAATTCATGTGCCATAAAAATTAAACGAACAATATCAACAATTTGTGTTTTTGTTACACTTAGAAACATTAAACGTTGCACCAAAATTGCACAGCAATTATCTGCTGAGATTATATTTGGTGCAAAAGATAAGAAGAGGAGTATTAATGAGTTACTTTAACTGCCAAATACTTAATTGAGGACGCTTTAAAATAAAATTACGTTGATTGACTTGAATCACCCGCGTTAGTTCTTGTTGGGCAACTAAGTTAAAATGAGGCGCTAATTGCTCCGACAATCCGTCAAAGCCAGTCACATTTTCACCATTAACTTTTACTCCTCCTAACCAGTTATTCTTTGCGGTATGATGTTCACCAAAGTAATAATCAGAAACAATCACAAGCAAACCTTGGCTTTTTATGCGTTGATGAGCTGTTTGTAAAAATTGACGCGGATTATAACTACTCTCGAGTACCTGTTGAGCTAAAATAATATCATAGTTATCAAAACCACTTTTTAGGTTACCCGCGTCTCCTTGGCTAAAATGTATATTATTGTGAGAAGGTAAGCCAAGCGACTTTAAACTAACCTCATAATAATCAACTATATCCCCTTCATTTTCTAAGCAATAGCGAACGGCGTTTCCTTGTTGCAAGCTAACACCATGACGTATATAACGCGCAGAAAAATCAACGCTATCCACTTGATTAAAATACTGGGCTAAAATAAAACTACTTCTGCCCACACTACAACCTAAATCCAAACATTTATCGGCGGCTATATTATGTTTTTCCATAGCGCCTAGAATATAGTCAGATATTTGCTGACTATAATTTTTAATGGGTGCATTAAAAATTTCATTAATAAATGATTCCGTTTTCAACGAATATTGAGCATGGAGTTGCTGGCAAATATCACGGTCAGTTTCATAAGGGTTAGCATCAAGATTTGGTATTCTTTTATTATTGCTTTGCACATAACGAAAGCCAGCATGTTGAAAAAAGTGCCGTCTAAATGCATAACGAGAATATTTTTGAGCTTCGTTTCCTGTAGAAATCCAAGAACCACCTTTAATTAAATTATGCTTACCATCAAAGGTCGGTGTAGAAAAATCATCATATAATGGGTGAACTTCAAAACCTTCAAAGCCATCAATAGTTGATTCAGTCCATTGCCAAACATTTCCAATTACATCAAATACGCCATCATGCTCAAATTCATCTATAGGACAAGAAGATGCATAATGTTCACGGTTTAAATTGCCCGGTGTTTGCTCCCAAGAAGCTAAATCACCATCAACTTTATCACGTAAGCATAACCATTCAGCTTCAGTAAGTAAGCGTATATATTGGCTTTCAGTATCGGCAACCTGGCTGTTTTTCCATTGACAAAAAGCTTTAGCTTCTAAGTAATTAACTTCTACTGGCCAATTTAAAGGTAACGGGATTTCATTCAGTAAATTACGTTGCCAATATAATTTCTCATTAGTTTCACTTCTCTTTTCTACCCAAAAATAGGGCTTACTCGCTTTAGAAAAACGTAACCATTGTTGCCCTTCTTCTGTCCAAAATGTTAGGTTTTGGTATCCTCCAGCATTAACAAATGCTAGATACTCTTGATTAGACACTAAGTATTTAGAAACCTTAAAGTCATCTAAATTGAGGGTGTTATAGCCATATTCATTATCCCATCCGAATGAGTCATCACTTTTAGGTTTACCAAACTCGACGAGCCTACCTTTGATCGATACTAATCTATTTTCGGGCGCATCAGCACTCTTTTTACAGGTAGGCCAGTCTTTACTCTCACTAAGGTATTGCAAAGGTAGCATACGCATAATAACGGATGATGTTTCAATATGAATTCGCTCATGTTCACAACCCATCAAAATAATCCACGCAAGTGAATTTTTTGTTATCGGCAACGATAACTCCATATCATCAATAAGATTTTCAATCAGGATTGCAACTTGATCTCGATAACATTTAACTTCAGCAACTGTCGGCCAATCATAATGCTCATCGTTTAAATCATCCCAACTCATCTCATCAACACCAACCGCACAAATAGCTTCTATGCGATCATTAATACGTGTTGCAATAAACTTACCTAGCATAAGCTTATTAATATAAAAACTAGCCGTGTGTCCATAATAAAAAATTAACGGGTGACGAAGAGGCTCTGGCCTTAAAAAATAAGCACTATCACTATTTATCAGAGAAAATAGTGACTCATATTCTGTCCATGTTTGTCTGAAATAGTTTTTAAGCTCTTGCTTTTTAGCCTTAACATCAGTGCCATTTAATAAAGGAGCCTTTATAGGTTTTATTTCCATAAATCATTTCTTATTTTGTTATATTTACTTGATAAGTATTTAATATTATTTGCTTAATTTTATTACCCAGCAACATTGGGCTTTCAAGTACGAGTGTTGAATTAGTTTTACTGTATTTTTCTTGGACTGTATTTAAACTTTCGCTAAACCATGAACTTGCAGTAAATATATCGATAGCGCCAAGCGAGTCGGCATCATCATTATGAGTAAATAATGACTTAGGTAATGTGTTAGAAGGGAATGTTGGCACAGATAAATCGTCATTATTTTCATAAGCTTCAATAGCATCAATAATATTTAGCAAACCATATATCACATTAACATAAGGATTATAGTAGACGCTTGAAGCACCTAATCGATGTTCAATTCTAGCCGTTTTTTGCCAGTTTTGTTGCACAGACATCACCTGATTATATCTATCAAATAATAGAGGCTCTTCCCCCATATTCTGATTATGCTTACCTACTTTTTGGTATAACGCGATACTCCCTTGATGTCCCCCTGAAATATCTACTGGTGAACATAATTCTTGGGCTAAACCATAGTGACTTTTTAATAATAAACGCTCAAAAGCTGCTTCTTCGGGTAGATATAATAAAGAACATTCAAAGCTAGTACGTAAAAAACAAAATTGTAAGTACTCACCAAAACTTTTTTCGGCAATAAGGTTCATGCCTTGCTTATTAAGCACGCTAGCATTAAGTTGAATAGCATTAGGGATATGAACAGCTCTCGTGTCATCGGTAAAAATTTGACTAGAACCGTTTGCTAACTTACCTTGATCACCAGACCAAACTACCGGTTCAATTAACGTATTAATAACACCATGTTGACCATACAACCGTTGAAATATTTGTGGCAACTGAATAAGCATTTGATGCAAATTCATTGCTTCTTTTAGCGGACTTTGGCCATTAAATAAAGAAACGTACTCCCATTGGTTTCGCCAATATTCACTGACAATTTCACCGTCTATATCTACACTACGTAAATATTGATTAATAAGATCAAAGTTTAACTTTTGTGTACGACTTTTTACATTATTTACTTGATAGCACCCCTCAAGTTCAAAATGAATTTGAGGCTGATAACCTAACTGTTTTATATAGTCTTGCAGTAACGTGATGGCACAATTGAATAAAGGTACAGACGCTAAAAAAGAGGGTGATGAGACTGATTGACTTAAGTAATTATTTCTCATCAAATGTAGGAATTTCGTAATTTTTTTTGCTGTTATTCATATATTGCATGGACTCTTGATATTGTATAGCACGGTTTTTACCACTACGCTTTGCGTGATAAAGCGCTTTATCTGCTTGCAAATAAAGCTCAGTACTCGTGTTAACCTTTTTAGAGGTTGTTGCTAAACCTATGCTTACGCTCACTTGAATTTTTTGAATACCACCATTATTGCTTTCAGTAATGAACTCGTGCTGATTAACAGTGTTTACAAAACGCTGCGCAATATGCAAACTTTGTACAGCATCAATCCTTGGCAAAACACAAAGAAACTCTTCACCACCGACACGACCAATTACATCTTCTTTTCTTAAAATATTAGCACCTATGTTTGCTACTTGGCGAATTACTTCATCTCCAAAAGGATGCCCATATAAATCATTTACGCGCTTAAAATCATCTATATCTATCACCATAATTGAAATAGTATTTTTTTCATCGTAGTTAGCATCAATTAATTTATGTAGAAAATTAAATACATATCGGCGATTGAATGAATTAGACAGCGGATCTCTAATCGATAACTGTTTTAATTTTTTATTGTGGTGCCATTGAAAATAAGTGAAAAACAGCATAATTAAAACCAGGGTAGCGACAAAAAAAATCACATATACTTGTAACGTATTAGCTTGTTTCTGTTGTTCAAATTCCAACTGCTGTACTTTAGTACGTTGTTGCAATAGTGATATTTCTACATTTTGCCGATCTGCTTCTAGTGTTGCTCTGACATGTAATAGCCGATCAGACATATTTTCTTTTAACAATTCAATTTCATTTTCATTAAATTGTTCCAATAGTTTGTATGCCTCTTTATGATTACCTTGAGCCTCTGCTAATTTAGCCTCAATTTTTAATGTTTCTATTTGCCAGCGAGTTCCAAGTAGTTCGGGTAGCGAGTAAAATATTTCTTCTGCTTTATTTAACGCTATTTTTGCCTCATCTAACTTACCTTCTGTAATCAAACATTCCGATTTCCTTTTGTATAATTCAGCTTTGTAATCACTTAATCCTTCAATACTTACAGCATAATTAATAGACCTTAATGCTTGCTCACAACTTCCTCGACTCGCTTCACTCATGGCAATGCCATAAGCCGCAAAAAATTTACCATTAATATTGTTGGGGCTAAATTCAATTATTTTTCGATACCGTTTATAGTACTCAATTGCCAATTCATATTTCCCCCAATAACGATAAGTGACCGCTAAACCGTATACAGCCTCACCTTCATAATATGGATACGCTAATTGTTGATAACTTATTAATGCTTTATGGTAATACTCGATTGATTTAGCATAATCATGCATATAACCATAAATGGCACCATAGACCTCATTAATTCTAGCAATTAAGAACTCATTATTTAACATAAAGGCTTCCATATAAGCCTGTTGTAATTCAGTTAATGGCAATTCATAAACGCCAGTTAAGCTAAGGGTATACGCCAGTTCTTGTTTAGCTTGCACAGCTAAAGCAATATAATCATTTGCTAGTGCGGATTCTTGCGCTTTTTTCAATAACTTTTGTGAGCGAAGGTAGTGACCTTCGCGTTGAAGGATTAGACCACGAAAAATATCAAGGTTAATAAGTATTCTAGCGGGGGTATTTTCATGTACAGCTGCAAGAGACTCTTCAACTGTTGCCTCAAACCTATCAAAGAAATACAATAAATTTTCGGCCTCTGCTTTACGTAATAGCCACCAAAGTTTGTAATTCGGTGACATTTCATCTATTTGATCAGCTTGTTCGAGTAATGATTGATATGTTGTCCATGGTTCTTTATGTAAGGCATGCTCTATATTTTGCAATGCCAAACTATCTGTTAACTTCGCTGCATTAGCCACAAAAAAACAACAGGTAACAAATACCAGAAAAACATATCGAAAAACTAGCTGCAAGGTAATTTATCCTTAAAAATAAATTTTATATACCGCAAGCAGTAAATAGCAGAATTATAAGTAGATATAGCCTAACATGAAGTTAAAGTTAATAACTAGCGGTACTGCTTAACTTTTAAATAGCTTATTAAAGTTAGCGATCGAAAAGCCATTCAATAGTTGATCGCCTATTTTTAATACAGGCACAGCTCGCATGCCTATTGCAGAAAACTCTTTTTGACCTTTTGGTGTTTGCACATTACATAAACGATAAGGGATCCTTTGCTCATCTAAATAGCGTTTTGCGGTTTGACAATGCGGACATTTTTCCATGGTATAAAGTACAATACGTTTCATGGGCTTACCTATAAATATATTAAAAACATTACAAAAAACCCTGAATTAACAGGGTCTTATTTAGCTTAAGCTTTACAATTTATTTTGATTCTGGTTAAAACGGTATATCATCATCAAAATCAATTGATGGCTCTTGTGGATTCACTTTAGGTGCTTGTTGAGGTTGTTGTCCCTGTGGAGCAAAGCCACCTTGTGGCTGACCTTGTGGTGCATAACCACCTTGATGTTGAGGCGCTTGTTGAGCTTGCTGATAGCCACCTTGTTGTGCTGGTTTATTATAAGCTTGTTGTGGAGCCTGTTGCTGCCCTTGTGGTGCATAACCACCTTGCTGCTGAGGTGCTTGCTGCTGAAAACCAGTATTTTGAGCTTGACCTTGTTGTTGAGGTGCTTGTTGCTGAAAACCTGTATTTTGACCCGACGGTTTACCGTCTAACATCTGCATTACACCATTAAACCCTTGTAATACAATTTCAGTAGTATATTGATCTTGTCCTTGTGGATTAGTCCACTTACGCGTTTGCAATGAACCTTCAAGATAAACTTTTGATCCTTTTTTTAAGTATTCGCCTGCAATTTCAGCTAATTTACCGAACATAACAACACGGTGCCATTCTGTTTTTTCTTTTTGCTCACCAGTTTGCTTATCTTTCCATGTGTCAGATGTTGCCACAGTGATATTTGCCACCGCACCACCATTAGGCATAAAACGCACTTCAGGATCTTTACCTAAGTTACCTACAATAATTACTTTATTTACACCCGCCATGAAACATCCTATTGATTGTGCTTTTCTAAAACAATTTGTGTACTTAACACACAGTTATTCTAGAGTTTAAAAAATTTGATTAAGAGAGTAATTCTATAGTGAGATACGATCAAATTCGAGTGCTTTTTGCGTTTAAAACGTTATTTATTTTTAGCTAGTTGATTTATATCGTATTAGCGAAAAGTAAAGCCTATTGTTGATATAAATGCTTTGCTAATTCAATACGAATATCATCTGGTATTTTTTCAGAGGCTTGTGTTTGGTAATTAAAGTGAACCATTGAAGCACTACCAGAGGCACATTTTTCACCGTGTTGCCAAACTTCTTGATAAGCATCAAACGAAGAGCCTCCAATTCGACCAATAAAAGTACGTATTTCAACCTCTTGCCCATAAAATAATTGACCGTGATAAGACACTTCAATTTTGGCAATAATTAATTTCCATTTTGATAGATCTAAATCTGGAATAAATAATCTAAAAATAGGCTCTCTGCCACCTTCAAACCACACAGGAATAGTCGTGTTGTTGATGTGACCAAGTGCGTCTGTATCATTAAAACGTGGCATTAACTTTTCTGTGAACATTATTATTTCTCTTTAGTTATAGTCGTTTGTAATGACTAGTAATTTACATCGATTAAAGTATATTTTCTAAAATAAAGAAAAGATTAAATAACATATCAATTAAATACAATAGTTAAGTTATACTGAAATTCGTTGAAACGCTCGTTTATCTTGTTTGTGATTATTTCACTAGACTATACAGAAGGATTCTAATCATTCCTATTAACAGTAAACTTTCATATTTACTATTGATCATAACCACTACCATTCCTTTGGTACTCACTAGTAATATAACTAAGGCTTATGCACAAGAACCTAATAGCAAGAACGAAATTCTCGAAATAGAAGAATGCGGCCTTGAACAGCCAAAGATTATCTTTAATCCACAAACGATTTTTGATGAAAATGAAAAAGGTTTCCTTTTTATACATCGCTGGGCAAATGCAATTCATATAACCACGAAGCAACTTACATTAGAAAATGAAGCTGCTTTTTTTATCAATAAATGTACAAAAACTATCGCTGATATGGCCGAGTTAGAGCGACATTTACGTAGTAGAAAATACTTACGTGCCGCTAAAGTTAGTAGTGATGAAGCGGTAGAAAATATCACTATTACTACTTGGGATAATTGGTCATTAATGCCAACTGTTAGTTTTGGTCGTCAGGGAGGAGAAAGTACCTATAGTTTTGGTATTAAGGAGCGAAATCTTGCTGGCTTAGGCGTAGATGCAGAAATCGAAACTTATAGAAACTCGCAACGTAAGGGCTATAAACTAAGAACCACTATTCCCTTGTTTAGCCAAAAGAATATTGATTTAAAATTACACTTTGCTGACAATGACGATGGTACTCAACAAGCGATATTTTTACAAAAGCACTTTGCTAGTTTTTATACTAACAATGCTTATATGATTGGCTTTGATGAAGAGTCTCGTAATGACACTATTTATCAAAATAATAATAAATTGGCGATATTTGCCCATGACCTTAACTATAAAAATGCCGAATATTCTTGGCTAGGCTTTAACCATAAAAATGCGCTCGCACGATACCATGTTGGTGTTACACAAGAACAACATAAATTTTATTATGCTGATAATGCAAACGATAACCCTCATTCACTTTTATTACCTCAAGATCGTGATTTTATCTACCCTTGGGTCGGTTTTGATTACATAGAAAAAGACTTTAAAAAACTCACAAATATTCATTTAATTACACAAATAGAAGATTTTAATCATGGTTGGCAATTTAGTTCTCGTTTAGGTATTAGTGATGGTGAAAGAGAAAATAATGCTTGGGCGCTATTTCAAGCAAAAATCCATAAAGGATTTGAAGTACATGATAATGCTCTGGTGCTACTCAATATAGAATTAAGTGGTGACATATATCATCAACGTGAAGATCGACTATTACTGAATATTGATACTGAATACTTTTATAATTTCAATGACAACTGGGGATATTACTTCAACAACACCAATGTAATCAGTAATAATCAATATCTTGACCAACTTGTTAGTATTGGAGGTGATTCTGGTTTAAGAGGCTTTCCTTTAGAGTATCAGCATGGTGAGCATAGTGTGAAATTTACCAACGAAATACGTTATTATCCCAAAATCAATCTATTTAAGGTATTTGATCTTGCTGGTGCTGCATTTTTAGATACCGCACGAACCTTTGGTGACATTGATGTCGCAGGCATTGAAGCTAATGCTGAAAATGGTTGGCTATATTCAGTGGGTATGGGAGCAAGGTTTTATTCACCACATGCAGCAGGAAATCAACAAGTAATACATGTCGACTTTGCTTTTCCTCAAAGTGATAACCCAAATATTGATACTTTTGAAATTAGAATTGAAGCTAAACAATCTTTTTAATCCAGCTTGATTATAATCTATAAGAACCGCTTTAAAACACGATCAAGTTGAGCGATGCGAATCTTATTCAGTAACTTCTTCGGTTTTGTTGGATAGTCACTTACCGCTTCAAGCTCACTAAAATGATTAATTTTTTGAGTATGCTCCATAATAGTAACAAGCTCAGGTGCAACTTTTGTCATTAAACTTTGTGATGGGTCATCAAGTAGTAAGCCATTTTCAAGATCTAATGTCCATGCCCGTGGATTTAAGTTACTACCTGTTAATAAATGATAACGTTCATCACTAATAATTCCCTTTAAATGAAAGCTATTATCTTCGTGTTGCCATAAATATATATTCAATAACCCTTGTTCAATATAGTTTTGATAGCGTTTAACAAAGCGCTTTAAGAGCATTTCATAAATATAAGGAACGATACCAATAGTACTAAACTCCGATTCATCAGCAATATAAAAATCATTAGCCTTTTTATCACCAACAACTAAGGTGATATTCACACCACGTTTTAATGCATTAACAACATCTTTTGCCAGCACAGGAGGTAAATTAAAATAAGGCGTAAAAATTAATAACTGCTTTTGTGAATTACGAATTGTTTTGCGAATAACTTTGTTTAGGTGATTTTTTCTTCTGCCAAATCCTACTAAAGGAGTTATTGATATAGGGTTATTAATAACTCCCGAATTTTTGTTGGTACTCGTGGAGTCTATTGCGTAAGCTGATTTTTTCAATAATAATTTTAACGCTAAAATATTACGTTTTTGATCAACAGAACTCGGTAAATCAGGCTCATTAAGTAATGGCGCTAGATTTGAATGAATAAAAGTATTACTTAAATACTGACAAAAGCTGTTCGTTAATGAAGAACACTGAATTTGATAATATCTGTCTAAACGATAGCGAGCACCTTGATGCATGTATATGTCATTAATACTTGCACCGGTATAAAAAAGATTATCATCAAAAACCATACCTTTTAAGTGTAAAACACCAAATAGCTCTTTTCGCTTAACAGCAATACCGTATATTGAAATTTTTTGCTCATATTGTGCAGCTAAATCAAGATATAAAGCACGATTACCTAAACTATCTTTTTCTCCAATTAACCCTCGTTGACCTCGATGAAAATCGACAAAAATATTAACTTCTAGCTCAGGCCTAATTCCTTTAGCTTTGTACAAAGCATGCAATATTTCTCTGCCAGCCTCGTCATCCTGTAGATAAAGTGCTGTTATATATATACGACGATGAGCATTAGCAATTAATGATAATAGTTGTTGTTTATATTGTTTCGGAGTAGAGAATATTTCAATATCGGAATTACTGATCACTAAATTTTTCATTTCAAAGGTCAAAGGTTGAGGGGCTTTACTATACATGCATTTTCAGCAGTATACGTCAGTTTTTATTTTTCTAAAATAAATTCTGCTAATTGTCTCGATAAACTATTAGCGAGTTGTAACAGTTTTTTACCAGTTCACCCTATATTTTGAACATCTGAATAACTTCAGCCTCATTGATGAAATACTTTAGGTATGTTTTTAATACTCTCATTTAAGCAAGCCACAACAAAGAATATTCATTGCTATTCCTTTTTACTTACCGACTTTCAAAAGAAATAGCATATAAATATAGGGTGGAATAACAATGAACAACGACTTGTTTCTATTGAAAAACTTATATTATCATCGCTAATTCAGCAGCTTGTCGAATAGCACGCTTAGCATCAAGTTCAGAGGCTACATTAGCTCCACCAATTAAGTGTACTTTTAAGCCGCCATTTTCAAGCGCTTGTTGTAAATCACGATTTGATTCTTGTCCTGCACAAATAATAATATTATCAACATCAAGCAGTGTTTCTTCGCCATTTACTTCGATAATTAATCCTTCATCAGTTATCGACTTATAACTCACACCGGGTACCATTTTCACACCATGTTTAACTAAATTAGCACGATGTACCCAACCCGATGTTTTCCCTAAACCTTTACCGACTTTTGTGGCTTTACGCTGTAACAACGTAATTTGTCTCTCTGGTTTATCAGAAGACGCTGCGCTCGGCTCTAATAATGCCCCCGAACTTTGATAATTCTTATCGACCCCCCAATTTTTTAACCACGCATCAAGGTTAGTTGTCAGTGACTCGTTCGACTCCACTAGGTAAGTAGCAACATCAAAACCAATGCCACCAGCACCAATAATTGCGACCTTTTCTCCTACAGGCATCTTCTCACGCAACACTTGTAAATAGCTCAGCACTTTAGGATGATCAATGCCCTCAATATCTAATTTTCTAGGTTTAATGCCTGTCGCTAGAACAACTTCATCAAAGCCAGCCGATAATAGAGATTCTGCGCTTTGTTCGTTATTCAAATGTACCGGAATATTATGTAATGTAAGTTGCTTATTAAAATAACGTAATGTTTCATAAAACTCTTCTTTACCTGGAATTTGTTTGGCAACATTAAACTGCCCGCCAATTTCACTTATTTTGTCAAATAACTCAACTTGATGCCCTCGCTCAGATGCATAAACACTAAAAGCTAAACCTGCAGGCCCTGCGCCAATAACAGCTAATTTTTTACGATTATTTGTGGGTTCAAAATTTATTTCTGTTTCATAACAAGCTCTAGGGTTTACCAAACATGACGCTCTTTTTTGTTGAAACACATGATCTAAACAAGCTTGATTACAACCAATACAGGTGTTAATTTCATCTGATTTATTGGCCGCTGCTTTATTAACAAAGTTTGCATCAGCTAAAAATGGTCTTGCCATTGACACCATATCCGCCTGCCCTGTTGCTAATATTTCTTCAGCCACTTCAGGGGTATTAATACGGTTTGTAGTTATTAACGGTAGCGATACTTCTTTTTTCATTCGCTCAGTAATCCAAGTAAACGCTGCTCTTGGTACAGAAGTCACTATCGTAGGGATACGTGCTTCATGCCAGCCAATACCGGTATTGATTAAGGTAGCCCCCGCTTTCTCAACAGCTTTTGCCATTAAAACTACTTCATCCCAAGTATTACCACCTTCAACTAAATCCAGCATAGATAATCGGAAGATAATAATGAAATTTTCACCTACTTTTGCACGCACCGCTTTTATTGTTTCAATGGCTAAGCGCATACGGTTTTCAATGCTACCGCCCCAATCGTCATCTCGTTGATTAGTACGAAGACAAGCAAATTGATTAATTAAATAACCTTCACTACCCATTATTTCAACACCATCATAACCAGCTTTATTAGCTAAATGAGCGGCGTAAGCATAATCTTTTATCGTGCTTCGAATCTGACCATCAGACATTGCTTTAGGAGTAAAAGGATTGATTGGCGATTTAATTTTACTCGGCGCTACACTAAAGGGATGATAAGCATAACGACCTGTGTGTAATAACTGTAAACAGATCTTTGTTGGGTATTTATGAACCGCTGCTGTCACTTCTTTATGCTTATTTACATGCCAAAAATGGCTTAATTCACTGCCCAAAGGGGCAATTGTGCCACGCTTGTTAGGGCTAACACCACCTGTAACAATTAGCCCAACACCGCCTTTGGCACGCTCTTCATAGAAAGCCGCTAATTTTGAAAAACCCCCACGCTCTTCTTCAAGCCCGGTATGCATAGATCCCATTAACGTGCGGTTAGCTAATTGAGTAAAACCTAAATCCAAAGGGGCTAATAAGTGAGGAAAAGCCTGCTCTATAGATGAATTATTTATTTCATTTGGTGCTGTCATATTATTTCCTATTGGTCAAACCAGATAGTATAGTTGCTGTTAATTTACTCATCTTCAAACAAAAACACAAGCATATTTTGACACCTGTCAGATTAATTTTAAAATATTAATAATGCATTAATATTAGTAGTATATATACCTAAAGGTAATATACTTATTTCATCTAAGTGTTTAGCCCTTAAATATCCTCATTATCAAATACGATTAACTACAAAAATAATTAATATGAATCAAGCAAAGATTGATAAAATAGCTTTAACTTCGTTAGTAACAAATGAGCTAAAGAAAGAATTAAATCAAGCGATTAATGCCGCAAATGAGGCTCATGCTGCCGCAGTAGACGATCAAAGTGTTGCCGAAACCCAATATGATACGCTAGCGATTGAGGCCAGCTATTTAGCTGAAGGGCAATCTCGACGTGTGCAAGAATTACAAACGGCACTTAAAGCGTATCAAGACTCAAATTTGCTAGTTTTTGATGAAGACAAGCCAATAAAATTAACAGCATTAGTGCAACTTGCTAAAGACAACACTAAACAACATTGGTTTTTTATCGGCCCTGCAGCAGGTGGGTTTCGTTGTGAATTATTCGGGCAACATATTACGGTAATCACACCGCAATCCCCAATGGGATTAGCGTTACTTGATAAATATCAAGGTGATGAGGTCGATATTACACTTGGTACTAATAAGCTAAGTGATTATATTTTTTCAATACAATAAAAAGCCTTATTCATTAAGATATTCAAGCTTTATACTACTGATTCAAGAGATTTCCTATCAATATAGCGATAAAATTACGAGGATATATTGACCGTCATTTTGAGAAAATAGCACTATAATTTTCAAAAAAAACCTCATCATGAACTTAGTTCAATATGAGGTTTTTTAAGTCAACAAAGTAAGTTACATAACCCTAGTCACAAGGCTAGTTACATTGAATATTAGCAGATTCTCCTGCCTTAGCTTCAAAGTAAACATCACTCATTGATAATGTTAATTTACTTTTTGACATTAATTCAAAAGGTTTAACAAGTTTATCAAACTTTAAACCTTGGTTAGCAAAACAACTGACATCTATTGATAATTTTGCCCATTCACCATTAGGTAAATTAGCTAATGCTTGTGAAACATCAACTCTCGCTATACATGATTCAGAGTTCAATTCACTACCGTCACAAGCCATTGAAATACTCACAGGTGCAGTCACATCACTATTTCTTTTAACCGTTAATACCAGTGCAGACATTTCTTTTGATACAATAGAAAGATCGGCACTGATTGCATTAATTGCAGAAAATCTAATACCTGCTGTAGTACTGCCGTCAAGTTGGATCTGAAAAGCATCTTCTTGTACATTTTTATCAATGGTGCGATAAGCAATGCCAGGTAATGATGAACTGTTAGATTGTATATTCAGTGTTTGCTCTTCTGAAATTAATAGCATTTCCCATGGTTTCATTACTTTACCAGCAAAGATTTGAGTGTCTTGTTGATTATTGTGAGAGAAAGTAAAACCTTCAGATAAGTTATTTGCTAACGTGCTTTTTTCACCATATTTCAAACCAAAACCATAAGGTAATAAAGGCTTATTATCTTTATCAAAACGATTCACTGTTTGTACTGGTGAATTCGGCCAAGAAAAAGAAAGTTTCCCCATAAAATCGTGTTGTACTTGGTTATTAACATCTGTCAATAACACATCAGCAACAGCTTTCCCTTCAGAACCCGGCAACCAAGCAGCAACAAAGGCATCACTGGCATTAAACTCAGCATTCATCCACATAGGTCTGCCGCTAATAAATACTGAAACAACAGGTATTCCTTGTGCTTTCAAGCGTTTTAACAAAGCTAAATCAGATTTGTGACTTGCTTGATAAGCTAGGTTCTCTCTGTCTCCCTGCCCTTCAGCGTAAGGCTCTTCACCAAACACCACCACGGCAACATCAGGTTCTTTAGTAAATTTACCTTCAACATTAAGTTCTATATGACCACCAGCAGCGTTTACTTGTGCACGTAAACCATCATAAATTGAACTACCACCAGGAAAATCGCTATTTTCATTATTAGTACCTTGCCAAGTTATCGTCCAACCACCTGACTGCTTACCGATATTGTTAGCTGCATCGCCTGCCACTAAAATATTCATTTTAGGTGATAAAGGTAAAATTCCAGCTTCATTTTTTAATAGCACTAATGATTCTCGTACTGCTTGGCGAGCTATTTCTCGATGCTTTTCGCTACCAATAAGTTCAGTTTTTCCTGAAAATTGACGATTAGCGGGACTTGGTTTGTCAAAAAGCCCTGCTCTGAGTTTTACACGTAATATACGACTGACTGCATCATCAATACGTGACTCAGCTATTTCGCCACGACGTACTTGCACAAGAGTGTTTTCATAAAGAGGTTTCCATGCATCCGTAGGCACCATAAAAATATCTAAGCCTGCGTTAATAGACTGTGGACAACTTTCATTTGTACAGCCTTTAACTTGTCCATGACCATTCCAATCACCAACAACAAAGCCGTCAAAGCCCATCTTTTCTTTTAACACTTCAGTTAACAGGTAATGGCTACCGTGAATTTTTTCACCATTCCAACTGTTAAATGATGCCATAACCGACTGAGCGCCAGCCGCTAAACCACTAACATAACCTTGAGCATGTAATTTATACAGGTCTTGCTCTGATGCTTGATTATCCCCTTGATCATCCCCATCTTGAGTGCCCCCATCACCAACAAAGTGTTTAACTGTACTAATAACACGATCATCACCTAAAAAATCATCATCAGCACTTCCTTGTAATCCTTTAACAACAGCACTAGCATAAAGCTTTACTATTTCAGGATCTTCTGAGTAACCTTCATAGGCTCTCCCCCAACGATCATCTCTTACCGTAGCAACCGTTGGCGCAAAAACCCAATCAATACCAGTAACCATTACCTCTGTAGCCGTTGCTTGAGCGATTTTAGTCATCAGCTCAACATTATTCGCTGCCCCCAAACCAATGTTATGGGGAAATAATGTTGCACCAATCACATTGTTATGACCATGAACAGCATCAGTGCCCCACATTGTAGGAATTGCACTACCATCTAGTGAATCATCAATAGACGCTTGATACATAGTTTCAGCAAGCTCAATCCAATCTTGGGGGGTTGAATGTTTATTGTTCTTAGGAAAAGCCCCTCCGCCATTTAAATACGAGCCAAAACCGTACTTACGCATATCTTCTGGAGTAATATCACGTATTTCAGGTTGGATCATTTGTGCAACTTTTTGTTCTAACGTCATCGTACTCAATAATTCACTGACTTTAGCTTCAATAACTGGATCTTTTGTCACTTCAGATTTTATTGGTGCCCAAGTCTTCGACTCTTCTGTATTGATAATGTCAAATGATTCAACTGAACAACCTGCAGCTAATAAAACAAATGAACTCGATAGTAATGTGCTTTTAGATAGCTTCATGTTTGCCACCCTCTTGAAATTGAATTGTAGTAACATCGGGCTTAGAGCCAATTAATGCGTAATAAACGATATATGCATAACAAAAAATAGGTAGAATAAACGAAAGCTGAATACCAAGTGCGTCAGCTAAAGCGCCTTGTACTAAAGGTAATATAGCACCACCTACAATAGCTAAACATAAAACACCAGCGCCATGGCTAGCAGCATTACCTAGTTGATTAATTGCTAAAGTAAAGATAGTAGGAAACATAATGGAATTGAAAAAACCTACAGCAAGGATCGCCAGCATAGCAATTGAACCATCGGTCACCATAGCAACAAATACTAAAATGGCAGCACAAACAGCATTGATAAATAAAACTTTATTAGCTGATACAAGTTGCATCACGCCTGCTCCAATAAAACGCCCAACCATAGCTCCGCCCCAATAATAAGAAATATATTTAGCGGCTTCAGCTTCAGTAATACCTGCAATAGTAGGCTCTGCTAAAAAGTTAATTAAAAAACTACCAATAGCAACTTCAGCACCAACATAAACAAAAATACCTACAGCACCTAAACGTAAATGTTTAAATTGCCATGCCTTGCTTGGCGATATTTGTGCTTGTGCATTTTGACCTAAATTAGGTAGCTTCAATAACGCAAATATACCCGCAAGCACCATCAAGGTTAATGCAATAGCAATATAAGGAATTTGTACTGAGCTTGCATCTACCGCTTCGCTCGACTCAACACCACTAAAAATAAGCCAAGCACCAAAAAATGGGGCAACGGTTGTGCCAAATGAATTAAAAGCTTGTGTTAAAGTAAGTCGTGAAGATGCCGTTTTACTTGGACCTAAAGCGCTTACATAAGGGTTTGCCGAGACTTGTAAAATAGTAATACCCGTTGCTAGAACAAATAATGCTAATAAAAAAACCGCGTACACACCGATTTCAGCCGCAGGATAAAACAATAGACAGCCAAGACTAGCAATGGATAATCCCGTCACTATACCTTTTTTATAACCTAAGCGACTCACTAAAGCGCCCGCAGGAAGAGAAACAATAAAATAGGCGCCAAAAAAACAAAATTGAATCAGCATAGCTTGGGTATAACTAAGATCAAACATACCTTTTAAGTAAGGGATTAAAATGTCGTTAAGGCAAGTAATGAACCCCCACATGAAAAATAATGAAGTAAGCGATACTAAAGCGAACATATTATTTTGTGGAGGATTACTTGATGAGTTTTCTGAACTATTCTGTGTATCGATAATAACTGCAGAACTAGCCATAAATATATTCCTATATAAATTAAGTTAAATCACATAACCGAACAGATATTAGTGTTAGGATATGCTTAAAATAAAAGCCTCGTTATAACATTCAACAAGGCTTTATTTGGGCTTAGTTAAAAGCTATATCGAGCACCTAAGCTATAACGAGGTCCGTATTGTCTAGCAAATAAAAACTGCTCTTCATAACGGCCAAAGCCCTGCTCTGTTTCATTATTAATATTTACACCTTCAACAAACACAGTGAGCTCCTCGGTAACATCATAATTGACACTCATATCCCACTGTCCAAAAGCTTTAGCAAATTGTGGCGGATTATCAGATGAGCCTTGATCTTGTCCTACACCAATCAGATATTCATCACGCCATGCATAGGTCACTTTTACCGACAGACCATCTTTTTCATAAAAAGCCTGAAAGTTAGCAGAATCACTTAACCCTGTTAGCGGTGTTTGTTGGTCTAAACTTTCAACGTCAAACTCTACATCGCCATCAACAAATGTCGCATTAACACCTACACCAAAGCCTGACTCACCAAATAAATGTTGTACTGCCAGCTCAAAACCATCAACAGTTTTTTCATCAGAACTATTGAATGGTCTGCTTATATCCCAAACAATCAATGGATCATCACTATTTGGCTCTAAATAACCTTGAGCATTTAAACTAGAACCATTGGCCTGGATTTGTGCAAAAATAGCATCACTTGTTGCTTGCTCACCATTAGCAATTAAATCAGCTTCAGCTTGCTGCCAGCGAGGACCTTGGTAGATATCGTGAAAACCATCAATACTGGTTGATACAATTTGATTTCCAATAAAGTTTTTAACGTCTTTTTTGAAATAACCAATCGACGCATAACTTCCTTCGTCGCTGTAGTAATATTCAAGACTAAGATCTAGGTTAGTAGATTCATATGGTAAAAGGTTAGTGTTACCTTCATTACCATTACGAGAACCTATTTTAGGACTACCAGATAAAACACGTCCCCCCGCTAAATTACCTAATGGTGCTCTAGCGATTGTCTTACCCCACGAAACGCGCCCAACAAGTTCATCAGTTAGATCAACTCGGAAGTCAAACATAGGTAAAAATACATCATGCTCACCCGTTAAAGATAAAATATTACTATCACCACTCAAATATTGAGTATGCCATTCACTGCCACCTTGCCACCAAACACTTGTTGGGACGTCTTGTTGAACATTACTCGTAACATCTGTCTCTTCATAACGTACACCAACACTCAATTCCATATCAAAACCGATTAACTCAAACATCCAGTTTGTTTGAAGGTAGATACTTTTCGTTTCTTCTTCGACTGAGGATTGCGAAAAAGTACCAGCAAAATCATGATATGGAGTTGCTGCAAAATAATCACCATTACCTAAAGCTTCTTCTGTTAAAAAGGCTTCTGAGCGTGTAACCACTTCATCAAAATCAAACGTATAATAATGATCCGGAGTTAAACTGCTTCCCCCACCATTAATTTGATCTAAGAAGTTATTAGTACTCTGTTTTGTAAACATACCGTCTGGAAATATTTCAGTCCAAGAAGGGTTAAATCCAAAAGCACCGATTAATCCACTCCATGCACTAGAGCCGCCAATAGTTTGCTTAGTGCTAGCTACACCAAACTTTATGTCGACTAACGGGATATTATAAGTGTTTTCCCACATGCCACGTAGCTGTATTTGCTCAACATTCGCCTCACCAGGAGAGTGAATAAATTGACTAAAATGTGAATCTATTTCTCCTGGCTCTAAAGTTGTTGTGCCGTTATTCCAAAAAATCTGCCCTGATGGAACATCACCAGTACGATAATCATAAGTTTTAGTGGTTAATTGATCAGAGCCTAAAGTAAGCGACGCTGAACTGTTAAGTCCCGGATCTTTACCATTATCGGTTTTACTGGTTGAATCGTGATAATCTAATGCTAAATGTAATGTATCCGTTGCTTGCCAAGCTAAGTTAATACCAAATGAATCTTCTTTAACTTCAGTTGTATTGCGAGAAGCAGTATATGAGCCATCATTGCCACTAATATCGGCATAAATTGCTGTTCCATTTTCATCCAATTCATAGGCATTTATATTGCCCCCATAGTCATTCCACATTCCCCACCCAATAGAGTTAACCCCGGTGGTTGCAATAGTTGCTGTGTAATCCAAGGTTACAATAAGATCTTCAGTCGGTGCATATTGAAAGGTAATATTTCCATTTGTTCTTTCACGGGCAATATTTGCAATGTTGTAACCTAAATCACGAGGGAAAAAGTAATCACCAACACGCTCACCTTCCTCATTAATAGGGCGAGGATCAATCACATTTTCATCAGCAAGGTTAGTAGGTAACGCTACATTGGCTTGCCAGCCTTGAATACTCGCAGATTGCTGTTGAAAATCTCTTCGTTGATGGCTTGCAGAAACTGAAAAACCTAAGGTATCGTCATTGAAAGTATTGCTATAAATAGCACTCAACTCAGGCGTAATATCATCACCTTCTACATTAGACGTATCGTGATTAGCTTTTGCTGAAACAGAAATTTTTTGTCCCGGGCTGTCAAAAGGCTTTAATGTAGAAATATTAACAGTCGCGCCTAATCCACCTGTTGGGTTTTCTGCACGTGCAGTTTTAAACACTTCAAGAGAACTAACACCTTCAGATGACAAGTTTTCTAAACTATATGAACGGCTATTACCTGTACCAGGCATTTGACGTCCGTTAAGTGTTAATAAGTTAAACTCAGGGCCAAAACCACGTACTGTAATTTGACTTCCTTCACCATTTGAGCGACTTACTGAAACACCCGTTATACGTTGCAAAGACTCAGCTAAATTAGTATCAGGGAACTTCCCCATCTCTTCTGATGAAATAGCATCCATCACACCTGAAAAGCCACGTTTCATTGAAGATGCACGCATAATACTTCCGCGAATACCTGTCACTTCAATCACTTCTATTTCAGCTTTTTGCTCAGCTAATGGTGCTTCTTCAGCTAATACATTATGACTTACACCTGAAGCTAAAATTAATGAGATACATGTAGCTATATGTTTTTGTTTAAATTTAATATTTTTCATGTTGAACCTACTTTTAAAAATTTTTTATAATTGAGCAATTGAAAAGCTCGATTTTTAATCACAGCTTTTAGGCTAAGGATTACTGATAAGTACGTTATCGATTCGGTACTCAGCACCCTCGCCTGTAGCCCATGCAGGGAAAAACATAACAACGTCTATTTGACTAATATCTAAGCCAGTATCAAATAAACTTTGTAGAGAAAAAGTATAGGTTTGCCATTCACCCGTTACAGGTGCAACGCCTTCTTGACTCGCCGTGATAGGTAATTCAACAGCAGTCTCTGTATCACCTGACTCTATTTTGAAAATCCAAGTAGACTCTGGATCAGTTGGTGCAGTAATCACTTTCATATCAAATTTAACAACACCACTTGCTAATAGATGAGATGCATCTAAATAAACATCATCATCAGCTAACAACCCCATCACAGTAGGTGTAGCACCAATAACGAACTGAGCAGTCATGCCATGTTCGGTACCATCATTTTCAAGTGTTGGAGTTGAACCACCACAACAATCCCAAACACTCCACATGTCTTTAGCTTGTTCATCAAATAATACAAAACCACCAGAGTTAGTTTCTGCTGTAGGATCATAGATTTTTACGTTATCAATACGATAAACTGCACCTTCACCTGCCCCCCATGCTGGGAAAATCATCAGAACATCAATAGCACTTACATCTAAACCAGCAGTTGCTAAGTCAGATAAATTAAAGGTATAAGTTTGCCATTGCCCTTCAACAGGAGCAGCAGCTTCAACACTTGTCGCTACAGAAACTTCAACAGCAGATGCAGCATTATCGGCTTCTACTTTAAAAATCCAGTCAGTACTCGAATCGCTTGGCATAGTCACCACTTTCATTTCGAACTGAATAACACCATTAGTAAGGATACCTGTTGCATCAAATGGCGAAGGTTGAGTTGTATTAGGGTCTCTTGAAATAAAGCCCATTACTGTTGGTTCTGAACCAATAGAAAACTCTGAAACATTAGTATGAGCATCATCGTCTAACTCAACCGTTGGCGTTGAACCTCCACAACAATCCCACATCGGCCAGCTTGGGTTTTCGCTTTCTTGAAAAATCACAACCTCAGGTGAAGTTGAGTCAGCAGCAATACTTAAGTTAGTAATTTGATATACAGCACCTTCACCGGCTCCCCATGCAGGAAATACCATAACAACATCAAGAGCACTAAGATCTAAACCTTTATCTGCGAATGATTTTAATGAAAAAGTATAGGTTTGCCATTCCCCAGTTACAGGCTCAATAGCTTCAGCACTTTCAGTTAAAAGAAAGTCTGCAGCCGTTGAACCTTCAGAGCTTTCCATTTTCACATACCAAGGAGCGCTTATATCATTCGGCGCTGAAACAACTTTCATGTCAAAACTTAACGTACCTGTTTCAGCAAGTGGCGATGCATCAAATGGACTTGCAGTGCCAACTTCATTATCAATAAACTCAGCACGTGAAATAAAGCCATTTACTGTTGCTGTTGCACCAACAGAAAACTCCATCACTTCGCCTTTATCTGCATCAGTGTTTAAAGAAGGTGTAGTGCCACCACAACAATCCCATGCAGGCCAGTTAGGATTAACTGCGCCTGAAAAAATAATTAAGTTTTCTGCAATACCTGTAGATGGTGGCGAAGGAATTGGCGCTTTCCCTTCAACTAGAGCATCCTCTAAATTGTCATAACCACCGCGAACAGTTTCACAGCCTTTACCTGTATCTGGATTTTGTTGACACTCGTACACGCGCACATAATCAATTTCAAATGACTGACCATTTGCAAAAGCTTCAGTATCTATGCCTAAGTTATTTACATTTTCAGGCCAATCGCCACCTACAGCGAAGTTTAAAATAAGAAAGAAATCTTGATCGAATGGGGCGTTCTCCCAGAAAGTGGTTAGTTCACCAGTAACACTGTCAAAATTTTCAGTGAACCAACCTCTGTGTGATAAGCCAACAGCCTCATCTCTACTGTTAGTTCTAACTTCAGATTTACGTTGTGTAGCATATAAATAATCATCCACATACCAACGGATCTCACCTTCTTGCCATTCAACAGCATAAGTATGAAAATCATCAGCAGGATTTATGTTATCGGGAAGTGTGTAAGAAGTTCCTGAACTAGAATTGTCAGGCCATGCTTTACCATAATGCAATGTACCGTGAATGTTAGCTTCTACATTGCCATCAGCATCTACAGTATTAAGATTTACGGCTTCTAAAATATCTATTTCGCCAGATTTAGGCCAGCCGCCATAAACTTCATCAGTTGGTAGCATCCAAAAAGCAGGCCAGCTGCCTTGTCCGCTAGGTAACTTAGCGCTTATTTCAAAACGGCCATATTTAAAATCTGCTTTATAACGTGTGATAAGTCTTGCAGAAGTATAAGGAAGATCTGCATCATCAGCAGCAGGAAGTGCAACAATGCTTAATTTCCCATCGCTAACAAAGGAATTATCTGCACTATCTGTATAACATTGTTTTTCGTTATTTCCACCACCATCACAATTAACTTCATGAGTCCATTTTTTAGTGTCTATGGTTGTATTGTCAAATTCATCTTCCCAAACTAATTTCCAATCACTTACTGGTTGAGAAGGGTCTACAGCATTATTTTTTGTTTCAGTTTCTACTCCGCTTCCACATCCTAATAACGTCAATGTTGAAGCTAAAGCAAGTAACTGCGTAGCTTTATATGTCTTGTTCATAAATGTCCCCAATGTTTCATTATGGTTCGTTTTAACTTTGATATTTCGTGTGGTTGTATTATTTTTGTTGATTGTTTTATAAGACTTTTTATCACGAAAATACTGAAGTAAACGATTTAGATAGCTACTCTGATATAATTTTAATATGAGTAGTATCTTAGAAACATATTGATTCAAAAAAAATCAACTAACAATTGAAATGCGACATCATGGTTAAACCATGCGGCAATAATCGATTTACTGAAAGCAAAGAGATAACACGAGACAAAAATAAGCTGAAAGGTTTAATTGCCTTTAATATTGTTTAGACTCAACAATTTGTTGTATAGCTGAGCTGTAATTACGACTTACTTTTAATTGAACGTCGTTACCTAAATCAAGAATGCCTTCGCTATTACGCATAGGCTTAATACTCTTAATATAGCTAACATTAACTAAAGTAGATTTGTGAATACGAGTGAATATCTTAGGATCTAACTGGCTTTCAAGCTTTTTCATAGTAATGCGTACAATATGTGTTTCATTATTTTCATGAATACACATGTAATCACCAGCAGCATCTATCCATTGTATGTCTTTAACAGGTAAAAACACTTTTTCATGATCGTTATTTTTAATCACTAATTCTTGTATGTAGAGAGAAGGTAATGGATTATCCGACTCCAACCAATCTTCTAGTTCAGACACTGAAAGGCCTGATGTTTCACCTAGTGCTTTAAGTAATTTGAATTTTTCTTTAGTCGAATCTTTCTCAATATTATTTTCCGACTGACTAATGCTAACGCGTTGCATAATACGCTCAACTGTCTTTTGTAAACGCCCTAAATTAGCAGGTTTTAATACATAATCAATTGCGTTAAGTTCAAAAGCATCAATAGCGTATTCACCATAAGCGCTGACAAAAACAATCATGGGTAAAGTATCAGATTGTAATGCTTGTACAACCTCAATACCATTAAGACCAGGCAAACGTAAATCTAAAAACAATACATCAGGTGTTAAGGTATTGCACAAATGAATAGCTTGATCACCATCACTTGCTTCGGCAATGACTTTTAGTTGAGAGATTTTTTCTAATCGAAGACGAAGCCCTTCTATCGCAAGAGGTTCATCATCAACAATAATTGCCGTTAAAGGTTTTTCACTCATCTCTCAATTACTTCTTAAAAGGAATAGAAATTAACACGGTTGCTCCGCCATTTTCGCTGTTAGCAAGATTTACATCGAAGTCACCATTAAACATAGCATCTAATCGTGCTTTTGTATTCGTCATACCAATACCAAAACCTTCATTCAATTTTTTATTTAAACCTTGCCCGTCATCAATAACGTGTAACATTAATCTGTCATCAATAATTTGCGCTTGAATAATGATAGACCCGCCTTCTTTGCGCAACTCTATTGCATATTTAATCGCATTTTCCACCAAAGGTTGCAACAACATACTAGGTACTCGACAACCCAGAGCATTATTATCAATGGCAAGCTCGACATGTAAACGATCACCAAACCTGACTTTTTCGATAGATAGATATAAATCTAACAACTCCAACTCTTTTTGGAGGGTAGTTTTACTTTTGTCGTTTTTATCTAATGAATATCTAAAAAAATCACATAATTTGTCAAGCATTTCATTAGCTTTATCATTTTCGTTTTTATAAATAAGCGTAGAAATAGCATTCATGGTATTAAACATAAAATGAGGATTCAGTTGGTAACGCAACATTTCTAATTGTGCTTCTTTTGCCGATGTTTGTGCTCTAAGTAACATTTCATGTTCTTTTTGTAACTTGTTGTTATACAACATAATAAAAAATATTGCTGTCCATACAAACATAGTAGCTAATGAAAATAATAACCAACCACCAAATTCGAGTGTACTCCAAGACTCATTCCATTGTTGTTGATGCACAATAGCTTTGAATGTACTGAGTTTAATAATATTGTAAATTAATCCAAGTACTGCCGCCGCAGAAAAACTGAACAACAACATTTGATTCAATGGGAAGTGAGTAATACGGCGAATAAAACACCACTGCAAGTAAGACAGAAAGAAACCACTCATTGTTTCTACTAATAAATTAAGGATCTGTCCTGAAAAATTGAAATTTGGCTCAGAAATCTGAGGGCGAACGATTGCTAAAAAAACAAAAAGAGCATAGCCAAGCCAGCCAACAATTTGTAATGTCCAAAATTGATGACTTTGCTTGGAAAAAGCTTGAGATTCTGTTTCAAGAGAGGGATCTATTTCTGATTCATCCATGGGATTTAGTATATTAGTTCAAATTAGCGTTTCAATACTGCCCTACACTAGGTCATAATTGGCCTAACCACAATATAATAAATACCCAACAAAAAAGAATTTTTTCGATAAGGCGTGTGTTTTTTGAGATAACTCATTACTAACAAGCGATATTCAATTGAATTGCTATCGATAATTTAAGGAAGCTGTTGAATGTTTTCTGTTAAATAAGCAATTCTACTCGCCATTCCTTCGATAATAGCATCTTTACATTTATCTTTAATTTTTAGAGGTAAATCACGTAAAGCATCTTGATCTATACAAAGTATAATTGAGTCATCCACCGCTTTTGCTGATGCGCTTTTACGACTTTTATTGATAAAGCTACTTTCACCAATAAATTCTCCGACAGAAATATAACCCACTATATTATCGGTATTGTTTTTTGTAATAGCTATTTTACCCGATAATACAATATAAAAATTACTATTATGATCATCTTCAGTTTGCACAAACTTATCTTTATAACATTTGTAGCAAGCTGACGAGTTTAATAACAACTCGCGCTCTTGAAGCGTTAATCGTTTAAAAAAATTAATACGCGCAACAATTTCTAGTAGCTTTAAACGCGATATGTTTTTCAATGGTAACATTAGCTAAGATCTTGCTGTAATAGTGCTTTAACCGCAAGTAAATCAACGAGCTTTTCATCCACCTTTAAATAAGCCACCGCATTACTACTTTCTTTATCACCCATTTTGGTCTCATTTTGTACAAGTGTTGCTTCAATAATACCCGGCATACTAATCAATATTTCAGAAATTTCTTCTACTTTTTCGGCTGTTTTAATATTAGTGATAAAACTAAAGTTTTTAGATTTTTTAAGCTTTTGCATACCAAAACTAACGGCTAACCAAATCAAGCTAAGTAGCGCCATAACTAAAAATATACTTTGTTCGCCATAACGAGACGCAACCAAACCACCAATAATACCGCCGGCAAAAGCCCCTAAGAATTGACTACTAGAATAAATACCCATAGCACTACCTTTCACACCAGCAGGGGCAAGTCGAGATAAAATAGAAGGCATCGTTGCTTCTAAATAATTAAATGCGGTAAAGAAAAGCACAACTGAAAAAACTAAACTCCAAAGCCCTGTAGGTAACAACCATAGTAAAAATAGCGCAACACTTAACAAAGCAATAGCACCACTAAACATAGGTTTTTCTTGCTCTTTTTTCATGGCAATAATCATAAACGGTACCATCAAAAAGAAAGAACCTAACAAGGTTGGTAAGTATAATTGCCAATGATTTTCTAAGGCTAAGCCACTAGCAACAAACTGCTTAGGTAAAGTAACAAAACAAGCGGTTAACGACATATGTAAGATAAATACCCCGCAATTTAAGCGTGACAACTGCGGATTTTTAATTAACGTAGAGATTTGTTCAGGTAAGGCAACATTATCACCTCGAGGGGCTTTACTCACAGAATAAGGCACCATAAATTGGATCATCAACATGGCTAAAATAGTTAAAAAACCAGTAAACCAAAACAAGCCACTTAAGCCAAAAGCATCAGCCACAATAGGCCCTAAAATCATTGCAAGAGTGAAAGACAATCCGATAAACATACCAATTGTCGCCATTACTTTAGGCCGCTGTTCTTCACGACTTAAATCTGCAGCTAAGGCAAGAATAGCACTTGCTATTGCACCCATACCTTGAATTGCTCGACCAATAACGACGCCATAAATAGTAGTAGACAATGCAGCAATAACACTGCCAATAAGAAACACCACCAAACCTGCCAATATCACAGGTTTTCGGCCATATTTATCTGATAGCATACCCATTGGTATTTGAAATAATGCTTGCGTTAAACCATAAGCGCCAATAGCAAGACCTAACCATAATGGACTATAACCTGCTAACTGTTCACCATAAATAGCAAACACCGGCAAAATCATAAATAGCCCTAACATACGCACACCAAAAACACTGGCAAGTGAGAATGCAGCTCTTTTCTCAATACGGTTTAAACCTGAAACGCTCATGAAAATGTTTACCTAATAGGAAATAAAGGAAGAAATAAAAAACTGTGCTAGTTTAGCACGCTATTATCAGCAAAAAAACACTCGCTGAGACTACGCCTAATAAGAGTAAAAATAAAGTTTATATTAGTCAATATCGCTCTATACATCATTATGCTGAACTTAAAGCCACCATCTGAACTGGATTCATAATTTAAACCATGACACTGATCCCTCAATAAGATTCCGTATTAAGTAAACTACGGAATGACAACTTATTTGCCAATCACGTGTCCATACTCAAACATACGCCCCTAAACAGAATCTAGAAGAATCACAAAATAAAAGCGTTTAATAACTGAACATCATTTTTCTTTATGCTGTTCTTTATGCCATAATGTTTGGCTGTGATTTTGACTATAAATTAATAGATAAAAAATGAAGAGTATTGAAGTAAGAGGCGCACGTACCCATAACCTGAAAAACATTAACTTAACTATCCCTCGTGATAAATTAGTGGTTATTACTGGGCTTTCAGGCTCAGGAAAATCATCACTGGCTTTCGATACTTTATACGCTGAAGGTCAACGTCGTTACGTTGAATCTTTGTCAGCCTATGCACGTCAGTTTTTATCGTTAATGGAAAAACCCGATGTCGATCACATTGAAGGTTTATCGCCGGCTATTTCTATTGAGCAAAAATCAACGTCACATAATCCCCGTTCTACAGTGGGTACCATCACTGAAATTTATGATTATTTACGTTTATTATATGCTCGGGTGGGTGAACCACGCTGTCCTACGCACAAACAACCTTTAGCAGCCCAAACCGTTTCCCAAATGGTAGATAGTGTTTTAGCACTTGAAGAAGGTACTAAAGTGATGTTGCTTGCGCCGGTATTACAAGACCGTAAAGGTGAGCATGTTAAATTACTCGATAACCTAGCTGCACAGGGATTCATCCGTGCTCGAATTGATGGAGAAGTCTGTGACTTATCAGATCCACCAACACTAGAGCTTCAGAAAAAACATACCATTGAAGTGGTGGTTGATCGTTTAAAAGTACGTCCAGATATTCAGTTACGCTTATCAGAATCGTTTGAAACAACACTTGCGTTAACATCCGGTACGGCAAAAATAGCCTTTATGGATGAGCCAAATAGAGAAGAGTTACTCTTTTCCGCCAATTTTGCCTGTCCACATTGTGGTTATAGTATGCAAGAGTTGGAGCCGAGATTATTCTCCTTCAATAACCCTGCAGGTGCTTGCCAAACATGTGATGGCCTAGGTATAGAACAATTTTTTGATAGCAGCCGCATAATAGCAAACGAAGACTTAAGCCTTGCCGGTGGCGCTATACGTGGTTGGGATAAACGTAACTTTTATTATTTCCAAATGTTACAGGCCTTAGCTGAACACTATGATTTTTCAATCGACAAACCTTTTAAAACGTTAACCGAAGATTCCCGTAAAGCAATACTATACGGTAGTGGTAAACAAGAAATTGAATTCAAATATATGAATGACCGTGGCGATGTAGTGCTACGTAAACATCCATTTGAAGGCATTATTAACAATATGCAACGCCGCTATAAAGAAACTGAATCGAATGCGGTACGTGATGAGTTATCAAAGTATTTAAATAGTCAACATTGTCCTGACTGTAACGGAAGCCGTTTACGTTTAGAAGCTCGTAATGTTTTTATTGCCGATACCCCACTCACGGTTGTTGCTGAATATGCGATTGCGGATGCTCTTGAGTTTTTTCAAAATTTAAAATTAACAGGACAAAAAGAGCAAGTTGCAGAAAAGATTTTAAAAGAAATTAACGAACGTTTGGGCTTTTTGGTGAATGTTGGACTAAATTATTTAAATTTATCTCGCGGAGCCAATACGCTTTCAGGTGGAGAAGCACAACGTATTCGTTTAGCCAGCCAAATTGGTGCTGGCTTGGTTGGCGTAATGTATGTGCTCGACGAACCGTCCATTGGTTTACATCAACGAGACAACGAACGTTTATTAAGCACACTTATTCACTTACGTGATCTAGGTAATACTGTCATCGTTGTCGAACATGACGAAGATGCCATTCGTGCTGCCGACTTTGTCATCGATATCGGCCCTGGTGCCGGTGTTCATGGTGGAGAGATTATCGCTCAAGGTACGGTAGATGATATTTTAAAATGTAAGGACTCACTTACTGGTAAATATCTATCTGGTGTTGAGTGTATTGAAATTCCTAAAAAGCGCCATCCATTTGATAAGAAAAATGTCATTGAACTAAAAGGTGCTAGCGGCAACAATTTAAAAAATGTTGATTTAGTGATCCCTAACGGACTGTTAACTTGTATTACTGGCGTTTCCGGATCAGGGAAATCGACTCTCATTAACGATACTTTATACAAACTCGCTCATATTGAACTTAACGGTGCAACGCTCGATGAACCTGCCCCATATAAATCTATTAAGGGATTAGAGCATCTTGATAAAGTTATTGAGATTGATCAAAGCCCAATTGGTAGAACACCTCGCTCAAACCCTGCCACTTATACTGGTATATTTACTGCTATACGCGATATTTTTGCTGCGACACAAGAGTCTCGTTCTCGAGGGTACAAATCAGGTCGTTTTAGCTTTAATGTTAAAGGCGGCCGTTGTGAAGCTTGCCAAGGTGATGGGCTAATTAAAGTAGAAATGCACTTTTTACCTGATGTTTATGTACCTTGTGATGTATGTAAAAGCATGCGTTATAACAGAGAAACACTTGAAGTCTTATATAAAGGTAAAAATATTCATGAAGTCTTAGACATGACAATTGAAGATGCTTTTGAGTTTTTCAATGCTATTCCAGCGATAAAACGTAAACTTAACACCTTACTTGATGTTGGTTTAGGTTATATAAAACTCGGGCAATCAGCGACGACACTTTCAGGTGGTGAGGCACAACGCGTTAAATTATCTAAAGAGCTATCGAAACGAGGCACAGGACAAACATTATATATATTGGATGAACCAACAACCGGTCTACACTTTCATGATATTAAGCAATTAATGCAGGTAATTCATCGCTTACGCGATGATGGTAATACTATTGTCGTGATAGAACATAATCTTGATGTGATTAAAACCGCTGATTGGATTGTCGATTTAGGTCCTGAAGGTGGTTCAGGTGGTGGTGAAATATTAGTAACCGGTACGCCAGAACAAGTAGCACAACATGAAGGTTCACATACTGCTCGCTTTTTAAAACCCTTATTAAGTTAACAATTAATACTTTTAAAAATACCCAATAGTCAAAGAAGGACGATAGTTTCCGCCCTCCTTTGACTATTGCTACACTATGCTAAATAATTTAAACCAATGAAATTAATGAAAATATCTTAAATCAAGTTCAAGCTAAATAACAAAAAATAAGCTTAAACCTTTCTTGCTAAATCAAAATTTACATAAAGAAAAACATCACGACAATCCCTAGGCTATTAAAGAGTATATGAATTGCAATGCTGTAACTAACATTGCCGGTTTTATAACGAGTAAAAGCTAATACTAATCCAAGCAGAAGTATGATGAAAAAAGTAATCATATTGTCATACTGAGTATGAATAATAGTGAAAATAATCGAGGTTGCAATCAATGCCCCCGTGTTACCTAACTTGGTTTGCGCTATTTTACTGTAAAGCCAACCGCGAAAAATCAACTCTTCCATAACAGGAACAACGAAACACACAGTAACTATCACTAATATAACGGCTATCACACTGTCACTGGCAGCTTTTACATCCAGCATAAACTGTTCAATGGGTACATTAAGCCAATCACCTACTAATGAAGACACTCCCCAGAACATAAAACCTACACCTAACCACATAAACAAATTTTTAGCTATTACAGGCTTTAGTGCCCAAAAATCAAAGCGTTCTCGCCAATTACTCGCCTGAGTTGCTGCGTTCAATAATGGTATAGTCATAATCGGTGCAATTAGCGTCATCACTAACAAAGTCAATACAGAAGTCATCTTGGCATCAATAGCTTCGTCACTAAAACCAGCATCTTGAACCCCGTAAAAAATTCCTAAGCCCAAAAACATCAATATTTGAGGGACAAAAAGTAATACAGCTAACCACAACAGTACTTTAATTAGACTTGAATTAGGCTTAACAGTTTCTACATCAGTTTTTTCAGTAAGAGTGTCCATATCTAGAGGCATGTTAACGATTCCTTTTTAATTTATTCATTCCATTTGATATCGAACTATTTATTTTAGAAAAGATTAAAATTTTACTCACATTTAAATATTCGACAGAATAAAGATAGCAAAATAAAATAATCTCATCCATCTTCCCAATAACTATTAAGAACACTCTTAACCCATTGATTCAATAAATAGGCATACCTTACAATACACAACTAACAAATACAGGTGCTTCATCATGATAATTAAAAACTCTGCACGCTTAAGCTTCCGCCTTATGGAATCACAAGATGCACAATTGTTATGGCAACTAGATCAAGATCCAGAAGTTATGCATTTTCTTAATGGTGGACAACCTACTAGCATGACAAGCATTAACGAGGTTTTTATACCACGTATGAATGCTTATAGAGATTCAGAAAAAGGCTTTGGTCTTTGGCACGTTTCTGACAAAAATAGTCGAGAATATTTTGGCTGGATATTAGCCAGGCCAATGGATTTCTTTAGCGATAAACCTGACTTAGCTGATATTGAATTGGGTTGGCGTTTTTTCAAAAAAACATGGGGGAAAGGTTATGCGACTGAAGCAGCTATAGCCATTAAAAATTCCTTAGCTACACAGGCTAATATACAGTCTTTTTCAGCTTTAGCTTTGGAAGATAATATCGCCTCTATAGCAGTGATGAAAAAAATGGGTATGCGCTTTAAAAAAAAATACGATCATCACACCCCTTTGGGCAACTTTATCGCTGTACACTACCAAATGGCGATAAAATAGCTTACTCTGGTATTTATCATAATAACGATAAGGGCTAAGCTACTGAAAACTTCAACTAATAATCAATATATGGAAAAAAATTATCCCAATATTTTAATTTATTTACTCGCCTTTACCAGCGGCTTCTCAATCATGGGTATAGAGTTGTTAGGTGGCAGAATTTTAGCACCATTTTTTGGTAGTTCGGTGCATATTTGGGGCAGTATTATTACCGTCTTTATGCTGAGCTTATCCTTAGGTTATTTACTTGGAGGTAAGCTTTCAACACGCTCTCCTTCACTTTCAATCTATGGCCAAATCTTCTTTATTGCGGCCATCATGGTGTTACCTATTGCTTTGTTTGGTCAATGGTTAATGGAAACTGTTTTTCTCAATGTAGAAGATTCTCGTTACGGCTCTTTATTAGCATCTATGGTACTCTTTTTTATCCCCACGGTTATCCTTGGTATGCTATCCCCTTACTCTGTACGTCTGTTAGTCACCAACTCTGATGAAAGTGGTCAGGTGGCGGGCAAGCTTTATTTTGTATCAACCTTAGGTAGCGCATTAGGTACTATTGTTACCTCTTTCTACCTAATTTTATGGTTTGATATTAATACCATTATTTATAGCTTTAGCGGTATTCTTGCGAGCTTAGGTTTATTAGCTATTCTTGTCCATAAATTACAGCCATCAACTAAAATTGAGAATAATTATGCTTAAATATATTACCTCGCTGCTACTATTATGTTTATTAATGACTAGCACCTTAGTTAAAGCAGAGGTCATACACAAAGAGCGCTCGCTATATCGTAATATTTTAGTCGAAGATAATAGCGATTTACGCTGTTTAAAATTTAATACCAGAAGCACGCAAACTCAACAAAGTTGTTTTTTAAAAAGCCAACCTGATCACCTAGTCTTTAATTATACTAAATTATTAATGGCGAGCTTATTGTTTAATACTCAGCCAAAGCGCATTTTAATTGTTGGCTTAGGTGGAGGTACTATGTCAAACACGTTGGCACAACTTTACCCGCAAAGTGAAATTAATAATATAGAAATTGATCCCGCTGTAATCAAAGTAGCACGTGATTATTTTGGCTTTTTAGAGAGTAACAAAATAAAAACTTATGCCCAAGACGGCCGTATTTTTATTAAACGTGCCCTACTCAAAAAAGAAAGTTATGACTGGATAATTCTTGATGCTTTTAACGGTGACTATATTCCTGAACATTTAATGACAAAGGAATTTTTACAGGAGGCTAAAGCATTATTAAGCGATAACGGCATATTAAGCGCCAATACTTTTTCATTAAGTAAACTTTACGCTCATGAATCTGCAACTTATAAAGCTGTGTTCGGTGATTTTTATCAAGTCACCAATAATGCTAATTCAAATCGCATTATTGTGGTAAGTAAAAATGGCTTTTCTAACAATCGTATTAACAATAGCCTAAATAAACAGAATATCGACAAACTTGATAAAACCTTATCCTACTATGGCGTTGATATTCCATTACTTTATCGAAAAATGATCAATACTAAAAATAATCAAGACTGGCCAAATGATACACGAGTACTCACCGATCAATTCTCTCCTGCCAATTTATTAAATGTAAAGTAGCTATAAAACTAGCCGAAAGTCTAATTGGTTTATTTTGTCGACACTTCTATAGTGTCGGTATAAATAAAAACTTACGTAGGACAGATCATGAACTTTGCAGACCAACAAGAAGAGGCAGTTAAATCAACAAAAGCTTACTGGGAAAAGCAATCAAGGCTTGTTTCTTGGTTTACAAACCCCAAAACAATATTGTCGACAAATGATAATGACTGGACTGATTGGTTTGCCGATGGAGAACTTAACACTAGTTACCTTGCCCTTGATTACCACGTAGAGCAAGGTCGTGGCGATCAAGTGGCCCTTATTTATGACTCTCCTGTAACAAAGACTAAACAAAAATTCACTTACTCAGAGCTAACAGAGCTAGTTGCAAAATTTGCCAGTGTACTGCAAAGTCAACAGGTAAAAAAAGGCGACCGTGTTCTTATTTATATGCCAATGATTCCTCAAGCGGCTATTGCAATGCTCGCTTGCGCCAGAATTGGTGCTATTCACTCTGTGGTATTTGGTGGCTTTGCCGCAAAAGAGTTAGCAGTACGAATTGACGATGCAGAGCCCAAAGTCGTTGTAAGTGCTAGCTGTGGTATTGAAATTGAGAAAGTAATACCTTACAAACCCCTGCTTGATAAGGCGATTGAACTAGCACAACATAAGCCAAGTAGTTGTATTATTTACCAAAGAGAACAGTTAAGTGCACCAATGATTGCTAAACGCGACTATAATTGGCAGACACTTATGGAAACTGCAAACGCCATTGCACCTGTAAAACTTAAAAGCACTGATCCACTCTATATTCTTTATACGTCTGGCACCACTGGTAAGCCTAAAGGTGTTGTTAGAGATAATGGCGGGCATGCCGTTGCTATGCTTTACAGTATGAAAAATATTTACGGCATGAACACCGGAGATACCTTCTGGGCTGCTTCAGATGTTGGTTGGGTTGTTGGTCATTCATATATTGTCTATGCCCCATTAATGGCTGGTTGTAGCACCATTTTATATGAAGGAAAACCAATTAAAACACCTGATGCAGGAGCTTTTTGGCGTGTCTGTGAAGAATACAAAGTTAATGCTCTGTTTAGTGCGCCAACTGCATTTCGTGCTATTGCTAAAGAAGATCCTGATGGCGCATTAATGAATGACTATGATTTATCACATTTACAGCGCCTCTACCTTGCTGGAGAACGCCTCGACCCTGCAACTTACCATTGGTTAAGCGATAAATCTCAGCTACCTGTCATTGACCACTGGTGGCAAACAGAAACAGGTTGGGCAATCGCTAGTACACCATTTACTGATGAAAGTTGCACCGAATTAATGCCAACAAAAGCAGGCTCCGCTGGCTTTCCTGTACCAGGGTTTAATGTTGAAATTTTAGATGTTTACGGCAAAGCACTTCATGCAAATCAACAAGGTACTGTCGCAATAAAACTGCCAATGCCACCGGGTTGTTTAGCTGCTATATATCAAGATGAAGAGCGTTTTAAATCAAGCTACTTATCAACCCACCCTGGTTATTATGTTACTGGCGATGGTGGCTATATCGATGAGTCAGGTTATTTATTTATTATGGGCCGAACAGATGATGTCATTAATGTTGCTGGACATCGCTTATCCACAGGGGAAATGGAAGAGGTTTTGTCTAGTCATAATGCTGTCGCTGAATGTGCCGTTATTGGTATTAATGATGCATTAAAAGGGCAAGTACCTTTTGGCCTAGTCGTTATCAAAAATGGCATCGAAGAAAGTGATGATAGTTTATGTGCTTCACTAAAAGATAAAGTCCGAGCAGAAATAGGCGCTATTGCATCTTTAAAAGGATTGATCATTGTTGAGCGCCTGCCAAAAACACGCTCAGGAAAAATATTGCGTAAAACCCTAAGACAAATGATTGATGGACAAGCAATAGATATCCCATCAACCATTGATGATCCACAAGTATTAGATGAACTATCATCAAGACTAATAGGTATTGGAAATTAGTTGTTAATATCGGTAGCTTAAAGCTAAATAAAATTGATTACTTACCCATCTAGCGGCCAAAGCTTGTGACTAAAAATAAGTTTAATATCCAGCCAGGTGGGTAAGTCATTTAATAAATAAAACAACACCCACTTCCAAAAATGAAAACTTAATACTAGCTTTCATGCTGTGCGTCATTTCAATAATAATAGTCTATCGCCTAAAAATAGCAGTCCATACTTAGGCAATAGCCTATGATGAAAGTGAGTTATAAAAACATACCTTTTTGAGCAGATCTGCTTATATCACACCTTTCATTTAAAAATATCGTTGTAAAACCTTTAAACTTATCCTTACATTAATAAGCAATCCAACCATTGCAAATAGAAATCATTTGCATTAACATTTGATCTTGTAATTAATAACTGCAATAAATATTTTAGTCTACTATGCAAATTTCACCGCCTTCTCATAGCCCTTCAGCTACTCAGCTGCTAGAACAAAAAATTCGTACTGGCACAGAGCCTGATAATATTATGTTACTAAAACTATGGTTAAATATTGGCCAAAGTGACAACTTATCAACTAAGCTATTACGCGAGCGATATACTGCACAATTCTATTTATTGTTAGAAACTATAGTCGATGATTTAGTACCACGTCATTGGCGCTGCACATGCCTAGACAATATTTATCTTCCTCTTAGCTCACTGAAAAAAATAGCGAATGATGATAAATCAGAACAACATCTACAACACCTATTTAATGAACTGGCTATTTCTACACATTATGTAGAAAGAAGCCTATCTTCTTATTAACGATGGAGTCACCATGGAAAAGTTTCGTATTGAAAAAGATAGTATGGGAGAGCTACAAGTTCCTGAAAATGCACTATACGCCGCCCAAACACAACGTGCGATTAATAACTTCCCTATCAGCGGTCAGCAAATGCCGAAAGCGTTTGTGAAGGCACTATTACTTGCAAAATATTCGGCAGCAAAGGCAAATGGTGAATTAAAACAGATACCTCTACCAATGGGCGATGCAATTTGCCAAGCCGTTGATACACTATTAGCTGAAAATTTTATGCGACACTTCCCTGTTGATGTATTCCAAACAGGCTCTGGTACTAGCTCAAATATGAATGCAAATGAAGTGTTAGCTACACTGGCCACGAAGAACTTTGGTGACAATGTAGGTGCAAATGATCATATTAATTATGGGCAAAGTAGTAACGATATTATTCCAACAACCATCCATATTAGTGCGGCGCTGGAAGTAGAAAATAAACTATTACCAGCATTAAGCTATTTACGTGACGCAATTAACAATAAGGCCGATGAAGTCAGCCACTTTATTAAAACGGGTCGTACGCATTTAATGGATGCAATGCCAGTAAGCATGGCACAAACCCTTCATGCATGGGCAGATCAAATACAGCAAAATATTGAACATATACAAAGAATTCAACCTAGCTTACAAACATTAGCACAAGGTGGTACAGCAGTAGGAACAGGCATTAACGCGCACCCTGAATTTGCGACCACTTTTAATAACGCTTTATCAAAGAAAACGGGGATTAAGTTCAAACCTGCAAAAAATTTCTTTACTCATATCGGCTCACAGGATATTGCGGTAACACTGTCTGGCCAATTAAAAGCTATCGCAGTAACTATGATGAAAATTGCTAATGATTTACGTTGGATGAACTCAGGCCCCTTAGCAGGTTTAGGAGAAATAGAGCTAGAAGCATTACAACCAGGGTCATCAATCATGCCTGGTAAAGTTAATCCTGTTATTCCAGAAGCTGCAACTATGGTAGCTGCACAAGTGATAGGTAATGACACCACGGTCACAATAGCTGGGCAGTCAGGTAACTTTGAACTGAATGTTATGCTACCCCTTGTTGCCAAGAACCTCTTAGAAAGCATAGAGCTACTCAGCAATATTAGCCGCTTGATGGCAGATAAGGCGATAACTACCTTTAGGGTGAATGAGACAAAACTTTCAGAAGCGCTTGCTCGCAACCCCATTCTGGTTACAGCATTAAATCCAATTATAGGTTATTTGAAAGCGGCTGAAATTGCCAAGCTGGCCTATAAAGAAGGACGACCAATTATTGATGTTGCGGCTGAAAATACAGAGCTAAGTCGTGACGAATTAACTCGCCTGTTAGACCCTGCTAATTTAACGAAAGGTGGTATTCAAGGTTAATTTATACAGGAATGATCTAAGCGACTCATAAATAATGATAAAAAGACCTAACATTTACCTGTTGGGTCTTTCTTTATGGAAGCGATTTACCTTGGTTAATTACTGCTAAACAGTTATAAAATTTCAACTAATAACTTATTTTGATAGTGAAATTTATAGCTCACTACACTTATTTTATTAAATCGCTGTATGTCTTTTTCGCTTTCACTTTCGCAACAGTTTCTGTCGCTGTTTTGCTTGAACCACTGACCGCTTGATTAATCTCATCCATTTCAGCTGCCGTTAAATCACGCCATTGGCCCGATTTTAAATTACCTAACTCAACATTCATAATACGTGAACGTTTTAGCTTCTTAACTTCATAGCCTAAATATTCACACATACGACGAATTTGACGATTTAATCCTTGTGTTAAAATAATAGTAAACACAAAACGACTTTTTACGCGCACAATACAAGGCTTAGTTATAGTACCTAAAATTGGCACACCTCGAGACATTCGCTCAACAAAACGCTCACTGATCGGTTTGTCTACGGTGACAATATATTCTTTATCATGTGCATTTTCCGCACGGAGTATTTTATTAACAATATCGCCATCACTTGTTAAAAAAATTAACCCTTCTGATGGCTTATCTAAGCGACCGATAGGAAAAATACGCTCTTTGTGACCTATGGCATCGATAATATTGCCACGTACATGCGCCTCTGAAGTACAAGTAATGCCGATAGGCTTATTGTAAGCAATATAAATACGATCTGACTTATTTTTAGCACTAGCAGAAATTAACTTACCATCAACTTTGACTTCATCACCTGCCTGAACTTTAGTCCCTAATTCTGGTAACTTGCCATTAATAGTTACGCGATTAGTTTCAATTAATTTATCTGCACCACGGCGAGAGCAAAAACCAGACTCACTAATATATTTATTTAAACGTTTTCCAGTCGTTGAACTAGTAGATGTTAAGTTATCAGTCATTAAATTGTTGGCCATTGTCTTTTAAAACATATTAAATTAATTTAGTATCGGAATTCGGTATTATACTAAATTCCGATACTAAAACCCAATAGTATAACGATCACCTAAAGTGAGGCCTATCATGTTAATTTTTGCTCATCGTGGTGCTAGTGGTACAGAGCCTGAAAATACATTACGCGCAATTCAGGCAGCACTTGATATGGATGTTGCCGGCATTGAAATCGATATACATGAAGTAGATACCACACTCTATGTTATTCATGATCGATGGCTAAATCGCACGACCTCAGGAACAGGAAAAATATCTCAACATACTATTCAATATTTACAAGGTTTAGATGCTGGCTTAGGCGAAAAAATTCCGACGCTGGATGAAGTGTTATTATTAGTTGCCGGAAAATGCATTATTAATATAGAGCTTAAAGGTATTAGCAACATAGAATTACTGTTTTCCTATCTTGATAATGCACTAGAGAATTCATCATTAACTGTCGATAATATTTTACTGTCTTCGTTTAATCATCATTTACTTTATCACATTAATCAACAACGACCAGAATTTGCTATTGGCGCTCTCACGAGTTGTATTCCTCTAGAATACGCAAAATTTGCAACACAACTTAATGCCTATTCAATTCATGCTAGTGTTAACTTTATTAATCAAGCGTTAGTAAATGACGCACACAAGCGTGGTCTAAAAGTATTTGTTTATACGGTTGATGAACTCGATGATATTAAAGAGATGCAAACACTAGGTGTTGATGGTATTTTTTCTAACTTTCCCACCAGAATAAAAGACGTAACACCTTTTTAAATAATCGCGTAAGCCATCAATACGAATAATTAGACATATTTTAAATCCAGTTAAGGTTAACTAGAAAAAATAACGTGCTGATAATTGAATTTGCTTTTCAACCAAATCGGTTGAGTTATCTAAGTATGTACGAGCAGGCCTTTGGCTATCTATATAATTAAACTCTGCTGATATAAACCACTGGCGGCTAAAACGATAAGTATGATTTAAGGTAAATGCTTGACCATTTTCGTTATTATTATCGCCCCAAGTATCATCATTATCTGTCACAGAAAAATCTTCTAATCGTACAGTACTCTTATGTTTTCTGTTTTCCGACTTATCCCCCCAAGGAAAGTCTTCCCATTTATACGTTAGTGAGACAAAGGCATTACTATAATCATTATTAACAACATCCATTCCTGGACTACTTTGCATTAAAGTATCGCCAGACAAATATTGTGAAATAAGCGTAAAGTTTTTTGAAACATGCCAACTCATACCTAAATGATAGAAGCGCGTACGCCAACCGTATTGTCCGTTAATAACATCATAAGGCGTCGCTTTATTATTATAGTAACCTGCTGACAACTCAATTTTATTATGTAAAGACCACTCACCTCGAAGGTGATAGCCAATATCATCATCAATCTCTAAAAATGGCTTAGACTTATCCGCTTGTGCTGAAAGCTCTTCTCCTTCGGCTAGTGCTGGTAACCAAGGAAAAGCCCTAGCTTCTCCCCATAATGTTTGCCGACTACTAGTAGTCCAACCATGCCAAGCAAGTAAAGCGCCTGAAGGATCATTACCAACGAAAGCAGTTGCAGAGAATGATAAGTCGTAGGCATCATTATTCATTCGACCTAAACGTGTAATTTTAAATTCAGAGCCTAAAACACGTACTTCTTCACCAATCCAAGTATTTAATGTCGACGAATTAAGGGTATCTTTACTTGCCCATGCAAATGCATTATTTTCTAATGATATTTCAGGATAAAAAATCCCACCTTTTACCTGAAACCGATATCCTGATTCATTCGGTAAACTACGATATTTAACATAGGCTTCAGTAATTCCAGCGGCGCTGTCTTCTTGATCTAGAAAGCTATTCAAAACACCATGCACACTTAAGCCATTGTCCCACTGCGCACTAATATCGACTCCCGCTTGAGCAACATGAAGTTGTTGTCCATCACTTACACCAAACTTTCCTTGCCCGCCAGCAACGTAACCATTATCTGAAGAGTTTGTACTGCTAGCTCTAAGATCGACGATGCCATGAAATTTATATTCAGCAGCTTCACTTAATTGTACAAAAAACAATAAAAGTAAGCTGATACAACGATAAGAAAAAGTATTCAGCTTAATCACGTATTAATCTCATTATTAGTTATTGGCGCTTTAGGCTTTTTCTGTTCTAACAGCCAAGTTGTTAATTCATTCGCAGGCTTAGGTTTACTAATGAAATATCCTTGCGCTAACTCACAGCCATGCTCAGCTAACCAATTCAATGAAAATTCATCTTCAATACCTTCCGCAACGACGTATAGCCCCATATTATGAGCTAACTCAATTGTTGAGCGTACGATGATTTGATCATCCAAGTCATGCTCAAGCCGCTGTACAAAAGATTTGTCTATTTTTAATTCATGTACCGGTAACTGCTTTAATTGTGCAAGAGATGAGTAACCAGTGCCGTAATCATCAATTGAAATTTTGAAACCATGTTCTTTAAATGCACTTAATAACTTAATCGCTGATTCAGGGTTATCAACAACAGAGCTTTCTGTCACTTCTAATGTAACTTTCTCTGGTGGAACATTCGCATTCATTAATGACTGGCAAATAAATTGATGAAAATCAGCTTCCTTTAAATTTTCAGCTGAAATATTTATCGCCACGTTCAGCTCAAGATCTAATGTTTTCCATGTATTAAACTGAGCTAAAGCCGTAGTAAAAACCCAGCGAGTTAATGCTTTAATTTGCCCTGTTTGTTCAGCAATATGGATAAAATCATCAGGTGGCACCATACCTAAACGAGGGTGCTGCCAACGAACAAGCGCCTCAACATGCGTGATTACTCTAGACTCTAAGTTCATTTTAGGTTGAAAATGCAATTCAAGCTCGCCCGCAGGTATCGCTTGTTTTAAATCGTTAATTAAATTTAAACGCTCAACGGTATTCACATCTAGATCAGATTGATAGACCTGTACCAACTTGCCGGTATCACGTGTGTGATGTAATGCAGTGTCAGCCATTTGTACTAATATTTTCGCATCATTAGAATGCTCAGGCGATGTTGCAATCCCCATACGAGCTTGTAATTGTAAACTAATACCTTGATAGTCAAATGTTGACTCTAACGCGGCTTGTATTTTAACAACAATCGTATCTATGTCTAAGTCAGTAACAAGCAGTACAAATTCATCGGCCCCTAAATGCACCAAATGTTTAAATTCATTTGTTTTACATAACTCTTGTAAACGGCAGGCGAATTCCTTGATTACTTCATCACCAACATCATGGCCTAAAGTATCATTAACATCTTTTAAACGACTTAAGTTTAAATGTAATAAAGCAAAGGCTTGTTGCTGTTCTGTATACTTTTTTAATATTTTCTTAAGCACATTTCTGTTAGGTAAACCAGTTAGGGAATCATGGTTACCATGGTGTTTAATTGCTTCTTCACGCTGTAATACGGCTGTCTGCATATTATTAAATTCATCAGCCAACTGCCCTATTTCATTATTATCATTTAATGTCACTGTTTGCTGATAATCACCGCTGGCAATAACCTTAGCCTGCGCGACCAAACGCTTAATAGGTCGACTAATTGATGCTGCAATAAAATAGGCACTGGTTAATGATACTAATAATGTTAATGCTGCCAGTATTAAAAACCGCCACCATTGCTCTTGTAGTAAAGCGACAAAATTAGCGCGCAGGCCATACATCACAACACCCACTTCTTGCTCATCAAACTCGGTAATTAATGAGTGTGTTGCGATATATTTTTCAGGGATAATTCCTTGGATCATTTGTTCAGCTAGTGCTAATTCTTCTGAAGATTCTTCATCGGTTGTAGAAGAAGCAATTAGACGCCACTTACCATTATCTTTAACAATGAAATCCGTACTTAAGTTAGTGATATTCATAAACTCGATGGCTAATCGTTGGTCGATTTGAAAACCAAAAGCAACCCAACCTAAAGTTTTTGTGCCAACAGTAACCGGAGATAAACTAACTTGATAAAGATCTTCATCAATAGTGTAAAGGTGAGAAGATTGTCCAGAATCGAACCAGCTTGTAAAGCGAAAGACGGTGTCACTCTCTATACCTTGCTGAATTTTATTACGTTCATCATCGAGAAAATGTCGTTGTAATTGCCCTGTAACAACACCTTCAGCTGAAATTGTCATCGCTAAATCAGCATCAATACGTTTTCTATGATTATTTAACGCAACTAATAAGCTACGTGTATCGTCATTAAAAACTTCTTTTAGCCCATAATCTTTCGCTGCGGTTTCTGCGAACGCAACAAGGTATTCAGAACGGCGCTCAAATAACTCAGTAAAAATAGTTTTTGCCGTGGTTAAACGATTACTAATTTCAGCGGCTTCTTGATTTTTATTACCACTGTATAAAGTCCAAAAAGCTATTGCTTGCACCATAAGCAATAACAGTACAAAAAACAGAAATATTTTATTTTGTAGGCTTTTCACTGGCTAATATCCTTCATTATTCATAGTCTGACAAAAAATCGAAATCATCATCACTTTCTTGTACAGGTATTCCAGCCATTTCATTCTTTAATTTAAACGAAAACTGTGAATTAGGTGCAACGCTTACTTCTTTAATCATACGATTATCTGTATTGTTCATTTGCGGATGCCAGACAACAATTTTATATTTTCCTAATTCAGTAATATCAAAATAAGCATATCCTTGTGCATTTGTTTTGGCAAAGTAAGGAGTATTAACGACTAATAAAAATCCACTCATCCAGTCATGAATATTGCAACCCATAGCAACTTCAGCAGGTTGGGTAAATTCAACCGAAGCATTGGTTTCTCCTGATTTAATTTTAAATGAAAATTTATTCTCACTTCCTGCTGAATATATATGGTGAGTTATATCATCTTTATTAACAAAATTAACATTGGAATCGACTTGAGAAACGCTAATATAGGGATCGAAGGCTCTGCCTTCTTGATTAATGACTAAGGGCTCTGACTTATGCCCTAGCTTTTGTCCTTCAAGAGGTTCAAGGTATACTACAAGGTCTTTTAATGCCTGCCCAGTATTACTTTCAACAAAAATTTGTACACAATTTTTGTTCGAACTAGCATCGTTACAACGGTTTTCACTGTAGCCTTTGGTAGATAGCAATGCTAGCCCCAACAACAGAAATAACTTAATACTCTTATTATTCAAGGAAGTACCTTAGTATAAATTAATTGAACCTATTATATTAAGTGTATACCAAAAAGGTCAGGTTACGAATAGTTCTTTTAAACTAATATCACTAAATCACTTTATCCCCATTCTGTACCAAAGCGCTTAATGGATTAACACCAAATTGATAACATAGTTCTGCCGGTTGAGTTATATTCCACAGCGCTAAATCAGCATCAAAACCAATCGCAAGCTTCCCTTTTGTTGTTGATAAACCTAATGCTTTAGCGGCATTACAAGTAACCCCAGCAAGTGCTTCACTTGGCGTTAATCTAAATAAAGTACAAGCCATGTTTAACATTAATAGAATGGAACAAAGAGGTGAAGTACCAGGGTTAACATCGGTAGCTACAGCCATCGCTACGCCATGTTTTCGTAATAATTCAATTGGCGGTAATTGTGTTTCACGTAGAAAGTAAAAAGCCCCTGGCAATAATACCGCTGTCATATTCGCGGCACTCATTGCCTTAATACCTTGCTCGGATAAAAATTCCACATGATCAGTTGATAACGCATTATATTTGGCGGCTAACTCAGTGCCGCCTAGATCAGATAGCTGCTCAGCATGAGCTTTGATTGATAATCCATGTTTTTTTGCAGCATTAAATACTTTTTCTGTTTGCGCAAGGTTGAACCCAATACTCTCACAAAAAACATCTACCGAATCTGCTAGTTTTTGTTCTGCAATAATAGGGAGCATTTCATCACACACTAAATCAATATAACCATCGGCATTATCCTTATACTCTGCTGGTAAAGCATGGGCTCCTAAAAAAGTACGTTTAACCGTTATAGGTAAAGTTTTCTCTAATTGTCCGGCTACTTTTAACATTTTCACTTCATTAATAAGATCCAAACCATAACCTGACTTAATCTCAACAGTTGTGACCCCTTGTTGATGAAGTGCAGTTAACCTTGGTAGTGCACTCGCCAGCAATTCCGCTTCAGTGGCGGCTCTAGTGGCTTTAACTGTGGAAATAATACCGCCACCAGCCTCTGCTATTTCTTGATAACTTTTTCCTTGTAAACGCATTTCAAATTCATTGGCACGATTTCCTCCATAAACAAGGTGAGTATGGCAGTCAATTAAGCCCGGCGTTAACCACTGCCCTTGCCCGTCAATCACTTTAACATCATTTTTATTATAATGAGGTAAATCGTCTGCCTTGCCCAACCATACAATTTTGCCATGACTAATTGCTAACGCTCCATCAAGGATTTCACCATAGTTATTCTTAGCATTACTTTGAGCGCCATTGCTTTCATGGTCACAGGCCATAGTCGCTAAATTGACATTAAGCCACAGTGTTTGCCATTTACTCGGATTAGTTTCTAAGCTATTTGTTACTGCTGAATTCGTTGCTGTTGAAGAAGGAGTCATTAATAATCACCAAAAATTTACGCATTAATTGCGAATAACTCTAGCCGAGAAAAAGTAAATTAGCAATAGTTGTATATACAACTATTGCTTTAAAAGAGGAATTATGAGAACGTATATATAAGGTAAATCATACTTAAAATCGATTGGCGATATCATGGGCGAGACAAAATCAAAAAACAATAAAAAACCAGCTAAATATAGTGTTATAAAAAAACATATCTGCCATAAAATAGAATCAGGACAATGGCCTCAGCATTATAAAGTTCCCTCAGAAAATGAACTTACACAACAATTTGATGTAAGTCGTATGACTGCTCGTAGAGCGCTACAAGAATTAACTGAACAAGGGATCCTTGTTCGCGCCCAAGGCTCAGGCACCTTTGTGGCGACTTTTAAATCACAATCATCCCTGTTAGAAATTCGTAATATTAGTGACGAAATAAACGAGCGTGGTCATAAACATCATGCACAACAGCTTAAACTTGAACCTGTAGCCGTGACTAAAGAAGTCACTATTTTATTAAATTTAAAAAACAATGAACAAGTGTTCTTTTCTCAAGTTTTACATTTCGAAAATAATCAACCGATTCAATTAGAACAACGTTACGTTAATGCTAGTTTAGTACCTGAATATTTATTGCAAGACTTTACTCATATTACACCCCACGAATATTTGTCGGATGTTGCACCATTAACGGAAGCAACTCACGAAGTTGAAGCTATTTTAGCAACGGATGATGTTTGCCAGTTGCTCGACATAGATAACCACATCCCTTGCTTGCAAGTAAAACGCAGAACTTGGTCAAGTAAAGGCGTGGTGAGTTTAGCCATATTAACAACACCGGGCAATAAATACCGACTAGGTAGCCACCTCAAGTTTTAATCCTAATTATAAAGCGATTCAAAGTAATAAAGAGATAACATGACTATTAATACAACTAACACAACCAAAACTGACTTACGCCTTGATACCTCAAGAAGAATTCGCGCTGATCGTGGTACTAAAATCACGACAAAAAGTTGGTTAACAGAAGCGGCAAAACGCATGTTAATGAATAACTTAGATCCAGATGTTGCTGAACATCCGCAATCATTAGTTGTTTATGGTGGTATCGGTAGAGCAGCACGTAATTGGGCATGTTACGACAAAATTATTGAAGTACTGAATCGCCTTGAAAATGATGAAACTTTAATGGTGCAATCAGGAAAACCTGTAGGTGTATTCAAAACCCACGAAAATGCACCACGTGTATTAATTGCTAATTCAAACCTAGTACCGAATTGGGCTAACTGGGAACATTTTAATGAATTAGATAAGAAAGGCCTAATGATGTACGGCCAAATGACAGCCGGATCTTGGATTTACATTGGCTCGCAAGGTATTGTTCAAGGTACTTATGAAACCTTCGTTGCTATGGCAAAGCAACACTTTGGCGGTAGCGCTAAAGGCAAGTGGGTATTAACCGGTGGTTTAGGCGGTATGGGTGGTGCGCAACCACTGGCAGCAACTATGGCAGGTTTTTCAGCCTTAGTGGTTGAATGTGATGAAACACGCATCGATTTTCGTATAAAAACCCGATATGTTGACAAAAAAGCAAAAACTTTAGACCAAGCATTAGCTATTATTAATGAAGCCAACGCAAAGGGTGAAGCAATTTCAGTTGGTCTATTAGGTAATGCCGCAGACATTTTTACTGAATTAGTAAAACGTGGTGTAACACCTGATGTTGTTACCGACCAAACTTCAGCTCATGATCCCCTTAATGGTTATTTACCTCAAGGTTGGAGCATGGAGCATGCCGCTGAAATGCGTTTAACCGATGAAGCTGCAGTAGTTAAAGCCGCTAAAAAGTCGATGGCTGTGCAAGTACAAGCGATGCTTGATTTGCAAGCTGCAGGTGCGGCAACAACAGATTATGGCAACAATATTCGTCAAATGGCGTTAGAAGAAGGTGTAACCAACGCATTTGATTTCCCAGGTTTTGTGCCTGCTTATGTTCGCCCATTATTCTGTGAAGGTATTGGACCTTTCCGTTGGGTTGCCCTTTCTGGTGATCCTGAAGATATCTATAAAACAGATGCCAAAGTAAAAGAACTTATTCCTGACAATCCACATTTACATAACTGGTTAGATATGGCACGCGAACGTATCGACTTTCAAGGTTTGCCTGCTCGAATCTGTTGGGTTGGTTTAAAAGATAGAGCACGTTTAGCCTTGGCATTTAACGAAATGGTTAAAACTGGCGAGCTTTCAGCTCCTGTTGTTATTGGTCGTGATCATTTAGATTCTGGCTCAGTTGCGTCACCAAACCGTGAAACGGAAAGCATGTTAGATGGCTCAGATGCTGTTTCAGATTGGCCACTACTTAACGCTTTATTGTCAACCTCTGGTGGTGCAACTTGGGTTAGCATACATCACGGTGGTGGTGTTGGTATGGGCTTTAGTCAACATTCTGGCGTGGTTATTGTCGCTGATGGCACTGATGACGCTGCCAAACGTATTGGTCGTGTGTTGTGGAATGACCCAGCAACAGGTGTGATGCGTCATGCAGATGCAGGTTACGATATCGCTATAAATTGTGCCAAAGAGCAAGGCTTAGACTTACCAATGATCAATGAGAAATAAAATGAACCCAATCACTGAGTTAAATATTATCCCTGGCCAACTCACACTAGCACAATTACGCAGTGTGAGTCGTTACGACGGCATACACTATAAATTAGATGAAAGTGCTTTTAATGAAATAAATAAAAGTGCCGAAGCCGTTCAACAAGTCATTAAAGATAATCGTGTCGTTTATGGTATTAATACTGGTTTTGGTTTGTTAGCAAGTACCCGTATTAAAAACGAAGAATTGGAGCTATTACAACGCTCTATTGTACTTTCACATTCAGCAGGTTTTGGTGAATACATGGAAGATACTACCGTAAGATTAATGATGGTATTAAAAATTAATTCATTGTCTCGTGGCTATTCCGGTATTCGTTTAGAAGTCATTCAGGCATTAATTACTTTACTAAACGCACAAGTTTACCCCTGTGTACCTAAAAAAGGCTCTGTTGGCGCTTCGGGCGACTTAGCGCCACTTGCACACATGGTTTTACCTTTATTAGGTGAAGGCGAAATGTCATACCAAGACCAAGTAATTCCAGCAACAGAAGGATTAAAAATTGCAGGTCTTGAACCGATAACATTAGCAGCCAAAGAAGGTTTAGCACTACTTAATGGTACACAAGCTTCAACAGCCTTCTCTCTTGAAGGTTTATTTCATGCCGAAGACTTATACGCTGCCGGTACCGTTATTGGGGCAATTTCAGTCGAGGCTGCGCTAGGCTCTCGTGCACCGTTTGATCATCGTGTGCATTTTGTTCGTGGTCAAAAAGGGCAAATTGATGCGGCAATGGCTTATCGTGCAATATTAACGGATAGCTCTGAAATATCACAATCACATATTGATTGTGAAAAAGTGCAAGACCCTTATTCATTACGCTGCCAACCACAAGTTATGGGTGCTTGTTTAACGCAAATTCGTCAAGCAGCAGAAGTACTTCACGTAGAAGCCAATGGCGTTACCGATAACCCTTTAGTTTTTGCTAACGAAGGTGACTTTATTTCCGCTGGTAACTTCCACGCCGAACCTGTTGCGATGGCTGCTGATAATTTAGCCTTAGCAATTGCCGAAATCGGCTCATTGTCTGAACGTAGAATGGCCCTATTAATTGATTCAAGCTTAAGCAAGTTACCACCATTCTTAGTCGATAATGGCGGCGTAAACTCTGGCTTTATGATTGCACAAGTGACAGCTGCTGCATTAGCATCAGAAAATAAAACCTTAGCGCACCCTGCTTCTGTCGATAGTTTACCAACATCGGCAAACCAAGAAGATCATGTGTCTATGGCTTGTTTTGCTGGGCGTCGTTTAGCGGATATGAGCGAAAATACGAATGGAGTGCTTGCTGTTGAGTATTTAGCTGCCGTGCAAGGATTAGATTTTAGAGCACCACTTAAAGGGTCGGCAATAATTGAGCAAGCTAAAGCCATGTTACGTAAAACCGTGAGCTTTTATGATCAAGACAGATACTTTGCCCCTGATATTGTTGAAGCGTCTGGAATTATCAGTGAGGGTGACTTAAACCAATTTATGCCTGAGCAGTTACTGCCAAGTTTCTAAACCACCTGAACTCGGTTTAATAATCTTATTATTGCTATTCTTTAGCGACAAAGCGGGAAATAAATCAGCAAGCGATTAGTTACATGAGAGTGTATCTATTATCGCTTGTGCTGTTTTAAGGGTACGAACTTCTTGAAATAAAGTATCAGCTTCTGTGTATTCTAACTTTAAGTATTTAAGCCATTGTTTAATTCGGTTCGGGTAATATTTGCTTTTATCACCGTAGGTTTCACAACGCGTATAATCAACCAGTAACTTTTGCACTTCAGACCATGGCATAACATTAGCTTGTTCTTTAATAACTTGCGCTAAATTAGGCATCATTAAAGCACCGCGACCTACCATTATATCCTGACAGCCTGATACTTCTCGGCACTTTATCGCGTCATTTAGGCTAAAAATATCACCATTAGCAATGACAGGAATATTAATGCTTTGTTTTATTTTACCAATCCATTCCCAGTGTGCAGGTGGTCGATAGCCTTCTACTTTTGTTCTAGCATGTACTGTTAGTTCATTGGCGCCAGCGGCTTCAACAGCTTGGGCATTTTCTATCGCTAGGCTTTTATCTTCATAACCAAGGCGGATTTTAGCACTTACAATAGTTTCTTCAGGAACCGATTTTCTAATAGCACTAACGATTTGATAAAGATTTTCGGGATCTTTTAATAATATTGCGCCACCACGGTTGTTATTCACCATCTTGGAAGGACAACCAAAATTAATATCGACACCATGTGAGCCAAGTTCAATTACTTTAGCAGCATTATCAGCCATACATGTCAGGTTTTGGCCTAATAATTGTACACGTACAGGCGTTCCTGCTTGGGTAGTAGAGCCATAAACGTTCGCATTATTTAGTTCAGGACAATAACGCAAAAAAGCTTTTTCTGAAATAACCTGATCAACTACGCGTATAAACTCAGTAATACATAAATCGTAACCACCAACCTTAGTCAGTAATTCACGCATTAAATGATCAAGAACACCTTCCATAGGTGCTAACACAACTCGCATAGTTACTTAGTCTTCTTGGTTATATTATTTACATAGTCGTCGGGCTTAACATTCAAATTCCCTTTAGACTTATTCTTGATATAGTTACTTATTAGCCAACACACAAATGTCGTAGCTGTGGCAATAAATAAGTGAACGAATATGGTAAGAAGCTGAGTGTTTTCTTTCCACAAAAAAACTGGCCCACGATAAGTAAAAAAAACTAAATCCAGCACTGATATATGTAACCAAATAAGAACAAACAATAATTTTAAACGATGGCGTTCAAGAAAGGTTTTAGAAAATAATTTCAAACGATAAGCCAATAACAGATGATTAACGCCATTATACTTAATCCATTTAAAGATGCGAGTTTCAGCTTACTTGTTCACTTAAGTATTCAACCAAGCAAGTAAATCTGGGTAGAAAAATTGATAGCCTAAAGCACGTTGAGTTTTATCACCCAACACCATTTTAGTCGCTTCGTTTTTATTTTGTTGTTCAACAGCAGGTGGCTTTAAACCTAATGATTTTGCCGCCACTTGATAATATTCTGCTTTAGTAACATGTGTATCACTAACTCCCGTAAAAATAGCTGGTGCAACGGTCTGCTCTAGCAATGCTGCAATTAGGCCAACAGCGTCTTGTTGATGGATTAAATTAACCGGAGCCATAGCATTGCTTAACATTTTATTCGCTAAAATAAATTTACCTGGATGACGATCTGGACCAACTAAGCCTGCCAATCTCAGCACAATTCCTTGCTTAGCTGCTGATGCAGGCTGGTGCTTAGAAAAGCTTAATACTGCTTGCTCAGCCGCGTTCAATATTTTTACTTTTTCTATTGTTAAATTAAGTACGCTATCTTCATCAACGTCACCGTCTAATCCGTCATAAACTGCCGTACTCGATAATAGAATAATACGCTCAACCACACCAACTTGTTGTGCCGTATTCACTAGTTGAGCTATTTTTTCAGCGTAATCTACTCGCCCTTGCCTAAGCTGTGGGGTAATGGCAATAACCAAGCTTTGCATGGTAAACACGTCATGGCGAGCAAGTATTGCTGCATCTGTAGGTAGGACTAATTGCTGAGTATTAATGGATTGCAGATTTAACTTATCAACATTTTCTTGCTTACTACTTGTCGCCAGCACTGTAATGTTTTGCTTAATTAACGTTTGCGCTAACGCTTTCCCTAACCAACCACAACCAATAATGCCAACAGAATATTTACTGTTAAATTCATTCATATCTTTAACCATTATTGTGTTTTCTGATAAGTTTGGATTGTTTCAGTTACCTGCTCAACAATATCGTTTGGCACTAACAAAGTTAAATTATACTGACTTATTTTCCAGCCCTGATCTGTTTGGACTAATACGCCCGATCCTCGACAATAGCCATATTTTTTGTTTTCTAAAACCTCATCAAAAAAAGCGACTTTATGCTGACTTAACAGACTAACATTTCTTTCTTTAGCTATATATACCCAGCCTTTTCCTTGATTAAAATACGGTAAAACAAAATCAGTAAATTGCGTTTTTGTCCAACGCTCGGTAGCGTCTGTACCTAAAAATATAGCGTCATCAGTCAGTAGATTTAAATATAGTTTAGCATTTGCATCGGCTGCAGCTTGATGAAACTCGCTTAATACCTTATCGATAGCTTGTTCTTCTTTAGCATGCTGCGCTTGTGCAACAAAACTCATGCAGGTAAATATTACCCATAAATATTGAATTTTCATTGTATTTCCTTTTCTTGTTTACATGTTGGCAAAATAAAGTAACTACCAGTAAATGTAGCAGCAATATTCTCACCACAATAGACCTTTGCTACGAGATTAATACGCGCTTTTTTACCTTGTAACAAATTATCAAATTGTCCTGAAACGTCTTGTTCCACTACTTGCCCGTAGGCTAACTCTTTAATAGGAGAATGATAACGAATATTAGCCTCAGCCAAAACAATATCGCCGTTTAGATGAGCATTGTTTTGTTGTTGCTCTTGTAGCGCCAAATAAACCCAGCCCCACCCAGTTAAAGTTGCTAAGGTATAAATACTGCCAGCAAACATTGTGTGATGTAAGTTCTGATTAAAATCGGCATTGCAAATTGTGATTAATTTAGTGCCATCGTAATAGCTTATTTGTAAATCCATCGCTTTACTTAACGGAATGGTTTTATGCCAAATAGCTTGTAAAGCCTCTGCTTCTGCTACTTTATGTTGAGTTGCAGCAACTAAATTTTTAACCATAGTATAATGCTTAACATCTGCAAAAAGTGTATGGGAATAGCCTTGTACTTGATAACCTAGTTTTTGATAAAATTTGATTGCACTTTCTCTAGCATTTAACGTTATTTCACTCATACCTAATTGAGTAGCTTGCGCTTCTAGGTTGTTAACTATTTGTTGACCTAATCCTAGCCCCTGAGAATTATCATCAACAGCCATAAAGCGAATTTGTCCCTGCTTTTCAGTAACTCTTTCTAAGCGCCCAACAGCCAGCACATTATCTTGCTCATCAACAACCATTCGATGAATACCGTATTTTTCATGTGCATCTTGCTCACTTCCAAGCACTTGCTGCCATGGTTTCCTTAATATTTTCCACCGTAAATGGTAATATTGCGAAAACTCCGCTGCTGTAATAGGTGCTCTTAAGGTGTACATTGTCTATCCTTATTATTTATTTTAGTAATAGTTGTTCTTTTCATTAACCCATTGGAGAATTATGCAATTAGCAAAGCACGTTGCACAAGGAAAATTAACTTATTTGAGTCAAGACAAAGAAGCTATATCAGTAAACGAGAATGAACACTATCGTTGGCTTGCTTTTGGCTGTAGCAATGAGCATAGCGAGCAAGTGATTCAAAGCGTCATGCTTAAGCGTAAACCTTGGAAATTAACCCTGCCTCACCAAACAGCAATGATGTTACCGTTATTGTTTTTTAAACCTAAAAGCATGATTGAACTTGGTTTAGGTGGCGGTAATATTCAGCGCTTTATTCACCACATATCAAACAACATTAACCTACAGAGTATTGAGCATAGCAGCACAGTAATAGATTGCTTTAACCAATATTTTAATCCGCAAAATAACCAAGCTAACTTAGTGTACAACGATAGTAAAAAATGGCTACAAGAGAATACTCGTGATTATGATTGGTATGTTTGTGATGTTTATCAGCAAGAAATTCAAAGTTACAATAATACGGTCGATCAATTAGAGCATTTAACGGCGAATATAACGCCTAACACGTGTTTGTCTATCAATTTACCTGACGCCACTGATTACGAAGTTAATTTATTATTAACGTTATTAAAAGAGCTATCTTCAGATCATGAAATTGTTTATTTTCATATACCGAATTATTTAAATATTGTTATTCATTTGATTCCAAAACAATGGCATATCTATAAACGCATTAAACGAAATAAATATAGTTATTTACCGAAAAATATTTTTTCTCGATGGAAGCAGTTTTGGCAACATGGTAAAAAACTACCGGATTAAAGCCTGAATTGGTTAATATTACCTGATTAACATTAACTGAGTAGCGTTAACTTGCCATTGATTCGCATTAATGAAAAATGGCAGGTTAATAAGAGCAAACAGTCTAAAACACTAATTATCGTTTGGTAGGATTAGTTAAATTAATACCTTTACTCATATAAAGGTCGTCATACGCCAAGCCGCCATTACCATAAGGCTTTTTATGTGATCCCGTATTAGTATTTGCAACAAAAGAAATTAAGGCCAGCTCTCTTTTCATTCTAAATGCGGCATCTTTGTAGACTAAGGTTTGTTTGGTAAATTCACCGCCTTGTAGATAAACATCATAAGATTGGCCTCCTTGCTCGGTTCGACTGTTATTGACGACATACCAAATTTGATACCACGTATTCGTTTGCATAGGGTTGGCTGAACGCCCTTCTCGGAAATTTTGCACCTTGCTATACTGTCGGTACTTGTTATCGCTGTCTATTTTCACCATTAAAGTACCATCATTTTTAAAGCCATTCGACTCAAATTTATCAGTAACTCTTAATGTCGGCTCAAATGCATTATAACCGGCGTCTTTAACCTGTGCTGGCGTTAAGTTACTAATGCCAAAAGCATGGTTATTAGGAAAGCTTTCTAGCTGAATACGCGTATAAAAAGTATATGTATCTCCTACAGGGACAGGCTCTGGTAATGTTTTAATACTAAGTGCCTTACGGTTTCCGATAACGCCATCTTTGGCCGGTTTTTTAATCAGGTAATGGTTATTTTTCACCGTATCATTATCAAGACGAATTTCTGTTATTTGCGGCTTAGCAACATAAGGCTTAGTATTATTTTGCGTATCCGCATTCTGCCAGCCGCTTAAGGTTTGCTGCTCAAAGTTGTCAATTAATAACCAAGGGGAATTTTCTTGGCTAACGGAGCAAGCGCTGAGTAATACGGTAAAAGATATGATGAGTGATAACGCCAATAAATTTTTCATAAAAATGTTGTTAACCATCTTAATTATTCAAGTAAGTACTAGTCTAACAAATTTTAGCTAAATCAAAAAATGATGACATGTGTATCGCTAAATCATCTGCCAAATAATCTGCCAAATACAAGCAAGCAAAAACAAAAAACTCGCCGAAGCGAGTTTTTAATTCAAGACTTAACACTTAATTTTTATTTAAGCCGAGCTTAAATTGCTTAAACCTAGCTCAAGTTATTTGGTAACAGGGAAACCACGGTCACGCATTAATGCTTTTACATCAGCGTCACGGCCTCTAAAGGCACGGTAAGCTTCTGCTGGATCAACTGCGTTACGAACACTAAATAAATGTTCAACAAGTTTCGCCGCTACATCTTTATCATAAAAACCGCCTGGCGATTGTTCAAACGCTTCCGCCGCATCAGCCGTTAATACTTCGGCCCACATATAACCGTAATAGCTTGAAGCATAGCCTTCTGAACTAAATATATGACCAAATTGGGTTGAACGATGACGCATCACCATAGATTCAGGCATATTTAACGCAGCTAAGGTATCACGCTCAAATTTTTGTGCGTCTATACCGGTAGGGTCAACTGTATGGAATTTCATATCAACTAACGCTGACGCTAAGTATTCAGTTGTTTTAAAGCCTTCGTTAAACTTCGCAGCTTGTTTAATTTTTGTAATCAACTCTTTTGGCATCGGCTTACCCGTTTTGTAATGTACCAGGTAGTTGTTGATTACTTCATCCGTTGCTAACCAGTGCTCTAACAGCTGAGATTGAAATTCAGTGTAATCTCGAACGCCACCATTCAACGTTGGGTAGGCTACTTTTGCTGACAAGAAATGTAATGCATGACCAAATTCATGGAAGTAAGTTTCTGCATCAGACCATGAAATTAATGTCGGTTCGCCATCAACACCTTTAGTGAAGTTAGAGTTATTCGAAGACAATACATTGGTTTTACCATCAAAGGTAGTATAGCTACGGTAGGTTGTTGCCCACGCGCCTGAACGTTTCCCTTTACGTGCAAATGGGTCTAAATACCATAAACCAATATGCTCATTAGATGTTTTATCGGTAACTTCCCAAACACGAACATCATCATTAAAGACTGGCACAGAGCCATCTTTGATTTCGGTAAACTCAAAATTAAATAAACGGCCTGCTACGTAGAACATAGCTTCACGTAATTTATTCAATTGCAGATACTCTTTCACCTCAGATGAATCTAAATCGTACTTAGCTTTACGTACTTTTTCAGCATAGAAGCGGTAATCCCATGGTTCAATTTTTTCAATACCATCTTCTGCTTTACCAATAACTAACATGTCCTCAACTTCTTCATCAACACGTGCAATTGCTGCAGGCCATACACTTTCCATTAGTTTAATGGCATTTTCTGGCGATTTAGCCATACGATCTTCTAAACGCCAAGACGCATAGTTTTTATAGCCAAGTAAACCAACACGTTCATGACGAAGTTGTAAAATTTCCGCTATAGTCGCATTGTTGTCAAATTCATCACCATTGTTACCACGGTTATAATAGCTTTCCCATACTTTCTTACGAAGCTCACGCTCAGTTGAATAGGTTAGAAACGGGTCCATTGATGAACGTGTATTAGTAATAGCATACTGACCTTTATGATCACGTGCTTCAGCAGCAGAAGCCGCGCTGCTGATAATAGACTCAGATAAGCCACCTAATTGGTTCTTAGTTAAATACAATACATAGTTTTCTTCATCAGCTAAAACATTATCACCAAATTTTGTATGTAACTCGGCTAACCTTTGATTGATTTCTGCATAACGTTTCTTTGCATCACCATCTAACGTAGCACCATTTCGAGAAAACCCGTTGTAAGTTAGGTGTACTAAACGTTGCTGCTCTGGTGTTAAACTATTAACTTCATCACTATTATGAACAGCTTGAACGCGTGCAAAAAGTGCTTCATTTTGATTTATTTTAGAGAAAAATGCCGACAGTGTTGGTGCCATTTTCGCTTGAATTTCACGAAATTCAGCTGAAGATTCATTTGAGCGCCAAATGCCATAATAGGTGAATACTCGGGCTAAATCTTTTCCCGTTCTTTCCATTGCAACAATAGTATTCTCAAAGGTTGGTGCTTGTGGATTATTAGCGATAGCCTCAATTTCAGCCAAATTGATTTTCATCGCTTCTTGCATTGCTGGAATTAAACCAGCTAATGAAACTTTATCGAATGCTGGTACTCCTTGATAAGGACCTTCCCATTTCGCCAACAATAATGCTTTAGATTGCTCAACATCACTCGCATTTTCCGCTGCTGACATTACTGCTAGCTTACCTTCAGTTGCTGTTTTTTCAACAGTAGAGTTCGTTCCTGTACAGGCCATTAAAATACTTGATAATAAAAAAGTAGATACGATTGTTTTTTTCATAGTCATCTCGAGCTAGAGTGTGAATGCGTACAAAAAAGATAAGTTTTAATTAATAAAGATATCTTTTTTAATTAAAACAACATTAACAAGTATCTACCTATAAATAAATGGCTAGCGAAGGTATTCATCTTAAATTGTATGCGGTTAACCTTATTTGCTTTAAATGTACTTAGTTGTTTTATCAATAGTATTAAATCAAATAAATTTAAGCGACAAATTTAAACGACTGTCCTAGGTTAGTCTATTAAAGCCATTGAAAAACAGTTAAAAAATGAAGTGGAAGCAAACCCCTTAAACCAAATACTGTTAAGTATGCCTGGGGTTTGTTACCTCAATGCGTCAGCTTTCGTTGCTACAATAGGCAGTGACCAAGATTTCGCCAGCGCTAAAGACTTTGCAGTGTGGCTTGGAATAACACCAAAACAATTTGCCTCAGGTAACAAAAGTGTGATGGGAGGGATAAGTAAACGAGGCGGTCAATACCTACGTAAACAATTAATACATGGTGCTCGCGCTATCATTAGTCATGCAGGAAAAAAGCAAGATGCATTAAGCTTATGGATCACCCAATTAAGGGCAAGAAAAACGTTCAATTGCACCGCTGTAGCTATCGCACATAAATTAGCACGCATCATGTGGACATTATTACAAAAACAATGCCATTACACACCTCAATTGGTTAAGGATATGGCATGATTTATCACCCGTTTTACTATCTAGCTAAGCCTGCCTGGGACAAAGGCTCTGAGCCTGTGCGAGTGTTTAGGCAGCTAGATAGTACCTAATTTTTAAGGTTTAACTTTTCACGACTGTTGTTTAGAAGATGAAATTAAAAGGCACTCGCCAACTAGAACAAAGCCTGCGATAGGACAAGTGCATAAAGCGCGTTTGAGTGATCAATGTTTAAAGGTATTTCTAGTTCGCAACTCATCTGGATCATGGATAACAAACCATAGCTCGAATATATGTCAGTACAGTTTGCTTTAAGCAAGCACAGAGCCTGTCATCATAAACAGTAGATTGAAAATAGCGCTGTTCAGCCATGTAAAACATAAGAGATTTTCTTCTGTTTCACTTAATCTCGGCTTGACATCAAGGAAGCGTCCATATACGTCCTGGTTAATCAGTTCCAAACAGAATTCTTTATAGGATATACCAATAACAATTTTAGTGTCTACTTATATACCAATAAGACATTATAATCTATCAACCCAACCTCTACTATCGTTAAAAATAGTCCTCGCTTGCCACTAAAGTGACTTTTATATACAATAAAACACGCAACAACAAGAATGCATGATAATGAAATTAGCCAATAAATACCTATATAAAATCATAAAAAGGGGTTCAAATGAAAAGTAAAGCCATAGACACAATATTTACTAAAACAGCTTTAGCTATCTCTATTGCATTATTTTCAACAGGAAATTTAGCTTATGCTCAAGACAATGAAGCATCTTCTGCTGAGGATATAGAGAAAATAGAAATTAGGGGGATAAGAGGGAGCCTAATTTCAGCATTAGACAATAAGCGTATAGCGCCCAATTTTGTTGACAGCATTGTTGCAGAAGATATTGGGAAGTTTCCTGATGAAAATGTCGCTGAATCATTACAACGTATTTCAGGAGTATCGATTGACCGTAGTACTATAGGAGGAGAAGGAAACTCAATTAGTATTCGCGGACTAGGACCAGACTTTAGCCGTGTTTTTATTAACGGTCGAACCATTTTAGGTAGTTCAAATCAGCGTCAAGTAAACTTTAGTGATTTACCATCTGAAATGATATCACGATTAGATGTGTATAAATCACCAATGGCAAGCCTAATTGAAGGCGGTATTGGTGGTACTGTTGAAATTAAAACAGCGAGTCCTTTCGACTCAGGCGGTGGTTTTCGAGCGGCAGGTAGTGCGCAAGGGGTCAACACTACCTTAGCAGACGAATGGAAACCTCGTATTTCAGGACAAATTAGCAATACATTTGCTGATAATACTGTTGGTGTTCTTCTGGGCTTACAATATCAAGACCGAATTACTAGGCAAGATACAATGGATGTACCTGGTTGGCAGTGTGTACTGCTTGCTGACATAGGTACAGCCTGTCCAACAGGAGCTGACTCATTAACTGAGGTTCCACTAGAAGAAAGAGCCTTCCGTCCCAGATTTTCAAGACAATTTGCAAGAACATTGTCTTCTGAGCGTACAGGCTTTACAGGAGCAATACATTGGCGTCCAAATGATAATGCTAAATTAGACTTTGACGTATTTTATTCAACACGCGATGATATAGAGTCACAAGGAACTGTCATTACTTCTACACAGTTTCAAAATTCAATAATTACTGCTAATGATAACTTGATTATTAACGACAACAATACCATCACGGCATTTGACGCAACAAGTGCTGATCTTAGAGTGTCAAATCGTGAACTGATAACTGATTACGAGAATCTCGTCCTCGGATTGAATGGTGAAATTACTGTTGGTCTTTGGACTTATAGTGCTGATTTATCCTATTCAGAAGGAAGCTCTAATGAAAAGAATAATCAAGCACAAATTTTTCGTGAAGTTGACGGAAGTTGGAATTATGACACTGCATCCGGAATCCCTATTGCTGATCTAGGCCAATTTAGCGACAATCCAACGTCAACATCGGGTTGGTATATTTTCAATGCTCGTAAACAAGTTAATTTTCGTAAACAAGATGAAATCAATGCTCGCTTTGACATTAAGCGTGAAATTAACGGTAGTTTAATTAACAGTGTTGAATTCGGCATGCGCTATACAAGTGGCGGACTGGCATTAGATGCATTTGGTTTCTTTAGTGGTTTACCTAGAGATACTGTTGAACAATTCGAAAGCGATAATAATATTTCAGGTATTCTCACGACAACTGAAGAGTTAATGGGCTTAACCAATTTTGGTAACACTTTACCAAATAACGATATGTTAATTAATAATTGGACAATCGCAACATCTAAAGAAATACAAGATATTGCTTTTCCAGATGATCCACTTACCAATGTAAATGGTGCTGGTACCTATACTATTGATGAAGAAACACTCGCAGGCTACGTGCAACTTAATTATGGCGGTGAATTCGCTGGGTTATTTTACTCAGGAAACCTAGGTGTTCGTGCTGTACAGACCGACGTTAAAACAACAGGTGGTACAAGCATTGCTGACTTCGACAATCTACAAACAGGAGATTATACTGACATACTGCCCAGCTTTAACTTAAGTATTGATCTTAGCGATGAACTGGTGCTTCGTATAGGCGCAGCCAAAGTAATGTCACGTCCTTCTTATAATAATTTAAACCCTGGCACAACGGTCAATACAACAACGTTCTCAGGCAATTCTGGTAATCCAAGCTTATTACCATCTCGTGCATCACAATTTGATGCTGCGTTAGAATGGTATTTCGATGATAGTGACGTTTTAGCACTAAGCTATTTCTATAAGCATGTTGATTCATTTGTACAAACTGAAACAGTCACCACTACGGTTGACCCTGCACTTTCTCCTGGTTTTGATCCAAATACCTTATATGCTATCTCTAGACCAGGTAATGGTGAGGGTGCAAATATTTCAGGATTTGACTTATTATATCAACACACATTTAAAACCTTACCATCTCCATTTGATGGCTTAGGTTTTCTAGCTAATTACACCTACCTTTCCACAGATGCTAAAACAACAAACACAAATGTTGGTCTTGATATAGGATTAGAAGGGTTATCAGAAAATGCATATAACATTACCACTTATTATGAAAAATATGGCTTTAGCTTTAGAGTATCTTATAATTGGCGTGATGAATTCTTACAGGCAGCACAAGGTACTGGTGGCACACCAATATTTGGCAACGAATACGGACAAGTTGATGCATCAGCCTCTTACGACCTGAACGAACATGTAACCTTTGTTCTTGAAGCGAAAAACCTCAATAATGAAAGTTATCGAGCGTATGAGTATCTTGACGGACGCTTAAGTACATATAACGAATTTGGTCGTCGCTTTACTGTTGGTATTCGCGCTAGATTTTAAAACATGCTTACTAGCTTAGAATCGATAATTGTATTTAGTTTACAATTATCGATTCATTTAATTTTATCCCTGTTAGAAATCCTTTCTAATCCTTAAGATCAGGAATACCTTGAATATGATCTTAAAGCCATAGCAAAAGGCTAAAAACTTGGTTACTTATTTTAAACTCCCCCAGCATTTACAGATAAACATTAAAACGTTATTACTTCATATAAACAAAATATGCTAATACCAATTTGATTAAATTCTTCCCAACTCATAGAAAATTAAAAGGACATATATGGACGCTTAATTTTTAATTATCTGTGTTGTTCAAATTTAAGCGAGTGTCCGCTTAATTTCTCTGCTTAATTTCTGCACTTCTTAATTTAAAGCCAACTGTTTAGCGTCCGTTTAAGTAACTTGTTAAGTTTTCTTTTTATACTTTAGTAAAAATTTATTATATTTTTCTGGTAACAAACTGTATTGACCCCAAGCATTTACAAAGCTTCTCGGTATGTTACCTCCCTCCCAAGCCAAACTGGAATGGAATATGACATAACGACCTATAGAACCAATATCAATATGTTTTCGTTCATCATGATGAGGCCACGTATAAATTCTAAACTCACCATATACTTCATGCTTTACATGGATAATATTACGTTTAGTCAGGCGCTTATAATCCACTACCTCCCCAAAGAACAATCGTTGATGGTTACTACTGTCATCGGTTATACGATTAACATCAAAAAGCATCTGCGATAAAAGCTTCGGATTTTTAGAGTCTGGAAAATGATAACCTCTATGAAGATTTTTATCGAAATTCCAGCAAAGTGCTGTGACACTGGAAATCCTACTTGCTACCTTAAACTCCTTATTATTATGCCTGCCAATAGTAACTTCAGTTTCAGGGCCATCTTCATCTTCAACGGCACTTTGATTATATTCACCTGTTTCGTCAATATCATCATCCTGACTTGGTGGGTGGTTCTTCCAACTTGATACAATAACCAAAGATTCGTCTTCGATTGCTTTTGCTACATCTTCTTCTGTTTTATACGATAGACCTTCTTTTTTTGGGGACTTTAAACGACAAGGGATTTTTGAATATGTTGGCTTATGTTTAAAGTGAGCGGTTCTGCTATTACTTGTAACCGTAGTATCTTCAGGAGATCTCGATAAAGGGGTCGTACAAACAGGACAAAATATACTTCCTTTCATACTGATATCAAACTCTTCTGGCGTCACAGAGGTACTATGCTTTTCTAAAGTCTCACGCTCACTTATTCCATACATCCACTTTTTAGAACTATAAAATGCGTATGCAATTCGGTGATTACTTTCTTCCATGATGATCCTCGATGATATGATGAAAACTTAACAACTTTATTATGATGCAATATACCTTCTTTCTACAAGAGAGTATCAATTGTCCATAATTTTATAATATATTCACATTACTCGATTGTAAAAATTAGGAAGGACACTCGCTGGTATAGCATTAGTTGAAAAGTCTGTGTTATTCAAGTTTGAGCGACTGTCCTGCTTAATTTGCTTAATTTGCTTAATTTTTCATAATTTTTCATAATTTTTCATAATTTTTCATAATTTTTCATGCTACCAAACCTAGAAAAAAGCATAACGCTAAGCTAAGCGGAAAATAATGGTTGGCTATAATCGCGAAGCGATGGCCAACTGTTATTTTTCCGCCTTAAGCGCCTTGTTAAGTTTCAATTCTGACTTTGTATCTTTAATATTTTGAACATTTGGTTTTTTGTGTCTTTGGCTATACAAATTACACGATACATATTCCCAATGAACGTTATCTAAAAAGTGCTCAAAAGAAAGATTGTTCTTCATTCTATTAATAAAAGAATCTAACCATTTGTAGTAAACCCACCCTGAGCTTTTTAATAAGCTTAATGGCTTAACATGACCCGAAATATTCACGTATATTAATTTACCTTTAGTCGAACGAGGATTCTTACCTACATAGAATTTAACAAACTCATTCGAAAATGAAGCGCTAAACCCTTCAAATATCACCTCAATTTCAAGTACTAATCTTGAATTTTCAAGCTTAAAACCACCATTTCCATTTTTAGTTATTTTTGTACCTTTAGGAAGTAATAAATCAAATTTGCTATACATAGCGCCATTACTACCATATAACATGCAAATCTCGCCTTCAGGTCGTTTTTCAGGATCCGGAAAAGCGTCAATAAAAATATCTCGATCTTCTATTGGTTTGGTCAAAGTAGCAAAAACTCTATTTTCCAATAAAAATTCAGGTACATCTTTTCTTTGAAGTTCTCTTATTTCGTCATCTTCTTGATAATCATTAAAATATGAGGAAAGGTGCAACGATAGCTCTTCAAGTATTACAAACTCAATAGCTTCTTTAAGAAGCCCTCCTTGTTTTTCATGTTTTGCTTTTGGTTCACCTTCAACTTCTTCAACTTTACAGACTGCATAATATTCTATGTCTTTTTTAGGGGGTTGATTATCGTTTGAAGATTCATCACGACTGACTTCAGCACCTATTTTTGACTTTACATGTTGCTCGTTCCATATTTTTTCTAATGCTTTGCTTTCTTGAAATACAGCTTTAAGTGTTCGAGCTAATTCAGTTGCGAATTTATATTTACGTATTGATATAATTGAATTGTTTTCGTCTAATAAAAATTGTGCTCTAATTTTCTCATTAAAACTTAGCGTCGCAACAATACTTTTACACAACACTAAAAAACCTATCAGAATTAATAATAAAGCAATAACAATAATGTTAAATACAGGTAGAGTGATAAATGTAACAAATGAGCTTGATATAATTCCCACGCCTAAGCCAATCATTACAGCAATAACTATTAATTCAACTATCCATTTCTTTTGAGATAATGACGAACTTATTAAACCAGAATTACCCATGTACTTTGAATCTCCGTGAAACTTAACAGCTTTATTATGATGCAACATACCTTCTTTCTACAAGAGAGTATCAATCGTCCATAATTTTATAATATATTCACATTACTCGATTGTTATCAGCAAATCAATTAGTTAAAAAGATACCCCTCGTCTGGTTGATGTGTGAAAGAAGGCATTTTGCCTTCTTTCTTGTAGAAAGGAGAAACCACAGAAATTTGTATTTATATACAGCTACATTTAAGCAGCAATAAAGTCAAAGTAATTGACCAATATTACTTTGAAAAAAATCCAAGAAAATGCGGGTTTTCATCGCAACATTTCTACTTTGATACAGCACGCTTAAACGTTGCGCCGTCGGTTTTTTAGTTAAGGATAAACGTTGTAGCTGCTCTTTTTGAGACGAAGACTGTAAAACATAATCAGCAAGCTTACACAAACCAAGATTTTTCTGAGTCGCCTGTAAACGCATTTCAGGACTAGAAAGTGTAATGCGGTTCTGACCATAAACAGCTTGTAACTTATTATTATCACGAAAAAACCATGGCTGGCCATCTTCCGATAGAATACAGGGATATTGAGATAAATCTTCTGGCGTTTTAATGTTGCGCGTATCAAATTCTGATGACGCATAAATAGATTGAGGAAAACTTAACAGTTCTTTTCCTATCCAATTAGATGCTGGTAATGTCTGCTCGTGCAACACAAAACATAAGTCGTAATGATGATCAAATTCAGGCATTGCTGCTGAGTAATGTTGACAGTTCAAGGCTATTTTTGGATATAACTGCACAAAGTCTACAATCAACGTACTGATCACTTTATTGAAGAATTCTAACGGTAATAGAATATTCAAATTACCTTGTGGCTGGTCTATCAATGAGCCAATTTTCTCTTCCACTTTGCTCAACGCATCAATGTGGTTTTTACAAGCACAATAAAGTAAGCGCCCGCTTTCTGTTAACGTTTGGTTACGTGTAGTACGTATCAATAGCTCACTACCTAACTTATCTTCTAACTGCGCTAGCCGCCTACTTAATGTTGATTTAGGCATGTTGAGTTTTTTGGCGCCCGCGGTAAAAGTCCCAGCTTCTACTAATACAACAAAAAGTAATAGATCATCTAAATTCGTTATCATTAAACATCACTGTTTCATTTATGGAACAATAGTTCTCATTAAACACGGCTAATCAAGTTAATACAACTTGAATATACTTCGGTTTGTAAATTTATTTGGAAACCTATTTGTAAACTTAAGGAATAAAAAATGACTGTTCAAACACAATTAAATACCGTTAAAGCCATCACTGCAGAAGAATATGAGACAGAGGTACTGCAATTTGAAGGAGATGTTCTGGTTGATTTTTACGCCCAGTGGTGTGGGCCGTGTAAAATGATTGCGCCTGTAGTAGAGCAAATAGCACAAGAAAACGAAAGCCTTAAAGTAGTTAAAATTGACGCAGATAATAGTCAAGAGCTAATGATAAAATATGGTATTAGAGGTCTTCCAACACTGTTGTTATTAAAAAATGGAGAGCCAATTGCAACCAATGTAGGGGCTTCATCGGTCAGTAAAATTAGAGCTTTCGTTAATCAATAAGCTCGTACTAGCTAAGTAAATACCAACTAAGTTAAGATCGACCTAGCAGCCAAGGTTTTATCTGACTTAGGTTGGTACCTTTTACCCTATTTTATTCTGTTGTCATTTCATTGATAAGAGCATTTTATTGATCTAATTCAAGCAAATTCAAAACTATTTCATTACAATACCTCCATAATACCCGAGTAAATTACTCAAGAATTTTACAAGGTAGCAATGATGCAAATTACCGACCTAGAAAAAGAGCAAAAAATCACACCACTACTACGTTTAGGCTTTCGCCCATTTTTTCTTAGTGGTGCTATTTTCAGTATGGTGGCGGTCATACTTTGGTTATTAATGTACAAGGGCACAATCACTTTATCACCTTTGGGTGGTGGTTATTGGTGGCATATTCACGAAATGATTTTTGGTTTCGGCTGTGCAATTATTGCAGGCTTTTTACTTACCGCCGTACAAAATTGGACTGGAGCGCGTGGTGCTCAAGGTACCACATTACTGATGTTGTTCTTAATTTGGCTTACGGGCCGTATTGCCCTGCTGTTTCCTGACATATTTGGCCATTCATTAACAACGATTCTTGATTTAAGCTTTCTGCCTGCCGTTGCTTTTGTTTTAGCAAAACCACTGATAGCGATTAAACAATATCGCAATTTATTTTTTGTTCCTTTATTACTATTGTTTTCTATTGCCAATTTAGAAATGCATTTAGCGATTTATTATCCTGACACCTTTACCATCAATTATTCAGCCTACGCAGGCGTGATGCTAGTCACTTTTTTAATGTCTGTAATGGCGGGGCGCGTTACGCCTATGTTTACTGCTAACGGAACGAATACCCCTAAAGCAACCCCTTTACCATGGTTAGATCTGCTCACTAATGGTAGCTTAGGTATCGCCATGTTGTATTTGTTATTAGAGCCTGTTATCGGCTTTGCTGATTTAAGTTTTGGCGTGTTATTAATTATTGCTGGGGGCTTTCAAACAATGCGCTGGTTAAGATGGAAGCCTTGGTTAACGCTTGAAGTCCCCCTATTATGGTCTTTACATATCTCAATTAAATTTATTGCTTATGGGTTAATCATTTTAGGCGCTAGTTACTTAACGACTGAAATACCAAGTAATCATATTTGGCATTTGATCACTATTGGCGGCATGGGTGGTTTAATTTTAGCTATGATATCAAGGGTGTCGCTAGGCCATACCGGTCGCCCATTAACTCCTCCAAAAGCAATGACATTGGCTTATATATTCATTACACTGGCTGCACTAATGCGTGCTATTGGTCCCTGGATTGCGCCTGAAAAAACGCTATTATTTATCGATATTAGTGGATCTTTTTGGCTATTAGCATTTGGAGTATTTGTAATAACTTATGCGCCTATGTTAATGCGCGCTAGAAAAGATGGTCGCCCTGGATAAAGCAACGTAGCCTTATTAATGCTAAGTGGCGAAAAACTGCTAACATGCAAGATGACAATAAAGACAATAGGAAATAATTCAATTTGAAAGCCGTTTTTTTAGATAGTAAAACTTTTAGCGCAAACATATCTTTTGCGACAATAGAGCAAGAAGTTACTAACCTTACTTGCTACCCAACAACGACAACAGAGCAGATACTTGAACGCTGTATAGATGCTGAAATTATTATCACTAACAAAGTAGTTTTTACCGCTGAAATGTTAGCGCAACTACCACAGTTGAAATTAATTTGTATCGCTGCTACCGGGTATAACAATATTGATATCAACGCGGCAAACCAACACAATATTGCTGTTACCAATGTTAGTGGGTATGCTGGTAATTCTATTGCGCAATATGTCTTTGCTCAAATACTTGAGTATTATCAACAAACATCTCACCATAATAGCAATACAGCTCAGGGGCATTGGCAAAAAAGTGATACTTTTTGCTATCATGGCAATGCTATTACCGAGCTTTCAGGTAAAACCTTAGCCGTTATTGGCTACGGATGTTTAGGAAAAACGGTGGTCGATCTTGCGACGGCCTTTAATATGCAGGTATTAATTAGCGAACGCCCAGGTAGTACGACAGTGCGCCAAGGCAGAGTTAGCTTTGACCAAGCGATAGCACAAGCAGATATTATCAGCTTACATTGCCCGCAAACCAAAGACACAACCAACTTAATTAATAAAAACGTTTTAGCTAAGATGAAGCCTAACGCATTGTTAATTAATACCGCACGTGGCCCATTAGTCAATAGCATTGATTTACTGGCTGCATTAAAATCTAAACAAATAGCTTACGCCGTGCTTGATGTATTAGAGCAAGAGCCACCACCGGCTGATCACCCATTATTACTTGCATTACAAGAAAACAGTGTCGATAATTTAAAAATTACGGCGCATATTGCTTGGGCAAGTAATGAATCACAGCAACGGTTAATTGATTTGCTTAGCGATAATATTACCGCTTTTAAACAAGGTGAAAAGTTGAGTCGCCTCGACAGTCTTTAATTGGCCTAACATTAACTAAGCCAAAATTAAGTAGACTAAGATCAATAAGGCTAAGAGCAATTAGCCTAGAATCGACGGCCTACAACTAATTAACCTAGAAGTAGTTGTCTTTAATCATACCGTAATGAAAATATCCCCATTGCCCTACTCTGCGTAATGGGGCAAAGGGAAATTTAGGTAATGCTGTGTTATATAAAGGCAGGTTTGGTAATGTTTTTCCTACCACCTTCTCGGCTAAACGTTTACCTGCTTGTACTGAAAATGACACACCACTGCCACAATAGCCCATAGCATAAAAAACATTTTCATGTTCACTGCCTTTTTCACCTTGGTAAATATGCGGTAAATCATCAAGTGCCATGCAAATCCAACCTGACCAAGCATAATCAATCTTTAATGTACTAAGCGCTGGAAAGCTTGTTTTTAACACCGATAACAATCGCTGAGCGTAATAAGGATCTTCAGCACCTTTCCCTGTAATAGCGCCTCTTCCGCCAAATAAAATACGATTATCAGGTAGTTTTCGATAATAGTATTTTAGTGCCCGTGTATCCATCACCACATTACTTGTTAAAAAATTACACGCCGCTAGTTGCTCAGCCGATAACGGCTCAGTCACGATAATCTGTGATAATACTGGCAATGTTCTATTGCTAATTAAAGGATGAAACCCTTTCGGTGTATAGCCATTAGTGGCAATCACTACTTTTTTAGCCTTTACAGTGCCTTGCGGTGTTGTAAGCACAATATCCTTGCTTGCTTGAGATTTTGAGTTACTTTGTGCGAATTGTACAGGTGTTGAGGTATGTACTTTTACACCCGCTTGACGTGCCAACCGTTGATAACCCCACGCTAGTTTAAGGGGATTTAATCCAAAACCATCTTGATAGCGAATAGCGCCATAGGCATTTTCATCGGCCATAAAATTCTGATGTAATTCACTTTTTGAGAGTACTTGTACATCATAATTAAACATTTTTTTCTGCAATGTCGCCTGTGTTTGCAGTGACTTAAACATCTTCGGATTATGGGCAACTTTAATATAACCCGCCTCTTGTTGGTCGCAATCAATCCCTTCGCCAATTAAGCTATTAACGGTTTCTACACCTGCGCACATTTCTTGATAAATACCGCGCATAACTTCCTCACCCCATTGCTTCTGCATTGTAGTGTAAGGCTTTCTGCCAGATGATTTTAAAATAAAACCAGCATTTCTACCGCTACATCCCCACGCTGTTTGATTCGCTTCAAATATATGTGCCTGAACACCATGTTCACGCGCTAAATGTAACGCACAAGAAAGTCCGGTATAACCCGCACCTATTATGGCAACGTCAATTGTAATATCTTTGGTAAGCGGTCCGTCATCTTCCGATTTATTCTCGCTATGCCCGCCAGAAACATCTGCCCAATAACTATTAGGATAAGGAATACCACAACCAGGTGAATCATCTAACATTGGATCGTACATCTTTCATTCTCTCAATTACTGAAATTTACTAGCTGTCTCATAGACACTCATTGTCTATCACTCTAATCTGACTAGGTGAATTAACTCTAACTCTATATGAGCATTAAGCATGAATACACTTTATATTATAGTGAGATGATTTTGTTATTTTTTATTTATTTGCGGTATGATCGCTATACTCACCAAAGCAAGTGTGAGCTTATCGATAAACCTTAATGCGGAGTTTTTATAAATATTATGCCACATGTTAGTTACGAAAAATTAACACCACAATACTTCAAACAGGTTATTCATTTAGCTAATGAAGTACATGGTGATGGCTACCTCAATGAAGAAAGCATCGCCGACTGGGCTTCTCGTGGCATAAGTAAAAGTGAAAACTGTTGTTATGTCGCATTATGGAATTCAGATGCAAGCCCTGAGAAAACAGATCCAGATAAAAAACTTATTGGTTTTCGGATTACTTTTGCGCCAGAGCATTGGAATATAGATCAATGGTATAGCCCAGAGTTATGGCAAGTATCTAAAGATCAATGCTGTTACTTCAAGTGTAATACTGTAGATGAAGCGTATCGTGGGTTTGGTATAGGAAAAGCATTATTACAACTCTCTATTCAAACAGCTAAAAAGCAAGGCGCTCAAGCTGGAATATCACACCTTTGGAAACAGAGCCCTAATAATAGCGCTGTCGCTTACTTTACGCATTGCGGTGGGGAATTAGTTAAATCTCACCCAGATAAATGGCACGAAGACAGTAAGCAGGGGTATAACTGTACTCTGTGTGGGTATGACTGTCATTGTGAAGCTGCGGAAATGATTATTTATTTTAAATGACGCTATTTCAATTCACTAAATCAATTTACGTTGAGCACTATATCTGTTGAAAGGAGTTGAACTTGTCGCAACTCTTCTACAGAAAGCGCGCCATAAAATCGAGGATAACTCCAACCATAACCCCATCGAAAACTTGTTGGTAAATAAGGTGTACCACCCACTCTGACACCCGCCAACATCAGTGCAGCAATAGTAGGCTCGCCTACTTGTGTTACACACATTTTTAAACGGTTATCCGATGCTAATCGTTGTTGATAGGTGCCTCCTTGCCAATAATCAAAATCATGTCGTTGGCAACAGGTTAACCACAATTTCTTTTGTGCAAAAGTACCGTCAGGAAATGCACTACAGCCATCACTTGTAAAAGGCTTTAACGTGTCAGCGAATACAACAGCAGCCAAACTCGCTAGCATAAAAGTCATAAGAATACGTATCAACATGCTAACGCACACTTTTCATTAATGCAGCTAACCGCACAATTTTGATATTAGATAATTGGCGATAATCAAAATAAGGACAAACAATAACACCTGCTTGCTGGTTAATCGCAAACTCATCATCAAGCCAAGTCAGTGGTGCCGTTAAGAGTTGTGAATTAACTAACGACTTAGCATAGGTTCTTCCCATAATAATATGGATAACTTTTTCATGTGAAAGGGCTGTTTGGTTATGACTCGATAAAATCGGTGCATTGAATAATAATGCGGTATTGGAATGGGCTTGTAATAAAAAGCTGTCCCTATACTCTTGCCATGTAGGGGCTAATTTTTTGAAAGAAAAAAGTTCTGTATCTAAGCTATAGAGTAGCTTTGCGTAAACATTAAAAACCTTACGCCAGCCGTTACCGCAATGTTGTCCTATATTGGCAATATCGCCTGTGCGAAGCGCCGTTAAATGATCAAGGTGTTGATACTCATCCATGGGTGGCTGATTACCAATATATACCGCTATGCTACAACACTTGTCCCCAAAACCAACATTTTGAGCAACGTTAAGCATTTAAGCACCAATCTATTGGAGCGACACCTTGCGCTACCAACCAATTATTTGCTTTGGAAAAAGGCTGACTGCCAAAAAAACCGCGATAAGCGGATAGTGGTGAAGGATGAGGACCATTTAATATAAGGTGTTTTGCGTTATCAATATTGCGCCCTTTCTTTTGTGCGTGAGCGCCCCAAAGAATAAAAACACAGCCCTTATTGTGTCGATTAATTTGTTCAATTATTTTGTCGGTAAAAGCTTCCCAGCCTAACTTAGCATGTGAATGCGCCATGCCTTGCTGTACTGTCAGCACAGTGTTTAATAATAAAACACCTTGTTCGGCCCAAGCGGTTAAATTACCGTGTTTCGGCGTAACAAAACCTTCAATATCGGTAGTTAATTCTTTGTATATATTCACTAATGAAGGTGGGACTTTGACGCCAGACTGAACAGAAAAAGCTAAACCATGCGCTTGAGGAATGTCATCAGGCATGCCTTGTTTTAAGGCCGCTTTTCCTGAAACACCATGATAGGGATCTTGGCCTAACACAACCACTTTTACATCTGCTAAGTCTGCAAACTCAAATGCTCTGAAAACATCTTTTTCTTCAGGAAAAATAGTAATTCCCTGCGCTCTTTGATAAGTAATTTCAGCCTGTAGCTGGCAATAGTAATCTTGCAATTGTTCATGCTTAATTATCTGCTGCCAGTGAGGTTTGATCATAATAAACGCTTATTTCTGTGTGTTACTTTAAAAGATAAGCACGTAAGTCTGCAAAGTCGGTACTCATATCTTGCGATAAGATTGGCTCGCCTGCACAGTCTGCTAGTTCTTTTGGTAACCCTAAAGGCTGACCTAAAATACTTTCAACCACGTCTTTAAATTTAGCAGGGTGAGCAGTTCCTAAGAAAACGCCAAACTCACCTTCTTCAGCACTATGCTTTAATGCTTTATAAGCAACAGCTGCATGTGGTTCGCTAATATAACCTAACTTACCTAAACCAATAACTGTAGATTGTGTTTGCTCTTCGTCAATTGAAACTGATGTTACACAGCCATCTTCAACAATACCTGACTTAAGCATGTGTTCTACACGCGGCCAGTTATTAGGATTACTCACATCCATTGCGTTAGAAATAGTAGCAACCGTTGTATTAGGGGTCCACTCACCTGTTTCTAAATAACGTGGCACAGTATCGTTTAAGTTAGTTGCGGCAATAAAACGCTTAATTGGTAAACCCATTGCTTTAGCAAACAAGCCAGCAGTTAAGTTACCAAAGTTACCGCTTGGAATAGAAAACACAATATTTTCTAAATCGCTTTTAGCACGAGAAAGTTGAGCAACAGCTTCAAAGTAATAACAAATTTGCGCTAATAAACGGCTAATATTGATTGAATTAGCAGAGTTCAAACCAATAGTATTAGCTAGCTCTTTATCGTCAAAAGATTTTTTAACTAATGCTTGGCAGTCATCGAAATCACCATCAACCATCAATGTTTCAATGTTACCACCTAAGGTAGTAAACATTTTTTCTTGAAGCAGTGAAATTTTACCTTTAGGGTACATAATTACTACACGGATATTATCAATACCATGAAAAGCATGAGCAACAGCAGCACCAGTATCACCAGAAGTAGCTGTTAATATTGTTAACGGCTTGGTTTCACCTGTCGCTTTAGCATCTTTGGCAACAAATGCTTGTAAACATTTCGCCATAAAACGGGCACCAAAATCTTTAAATGCTAATGTTGGTCCATGAAATAATTCGAGAATAGCACGATCGTTACTAATAGGTTGTAACACAGCAGGAAAATTGAAAGCATCAGTAACAATTTGGGTTAATTCAGCTTCGCTAAGGTCATCTTCGACAAAAGGATGTAAAATCTTAACGCTACGCTCAACAAGTGGCAGTGCTAATAATTCATCGATATTGTCAAATTTAGGCATAGTTTCAGGAAAAAACAGCCCCTGATTTTTACCTAAACCTTGCTTAACTGCTTGAGCAAAACTTACTTGCTCGTCATTTTCTTTTAAGTTATAAAATTTCACTGTTTTATCCTACTAATTCTTAAATATGTTTAGCGACTGATAGCCATGCTATTAAACTTCTACTGCACCCGCTTCATCTACTTTGCAAACATGTACAAAGCCTAGTGCTGTTTGTAAATAATTTTCTTTAAGCCATAACGCATAACGTTGTGCTTGTTGTTCGTTATCACATATACAAAATAATGTGGGGCCCGAACCAGAAATACCAACCGCGTGAGCGCCTTCAGCCATTAAATAATCATGGGCTTGTTGATATTTCGGTAATAAATTAACTCTATAGGGTTCAGCAACAACATCCGTTAATACTGAAAATGCTTGTGCTTTGTCTTGTCGATGACACGCATCAACAAACGTTGCTAAATTTTGACCATAGCTTATCACATCAGCACGACTATAACTTGTCGGTAATACATCACGAGCCGCTTTAGTTGACACCTCAATACCAGGATAAGCCATAACATAATAGCAATCATTGAAACCAGGTAAAACTCGGCTAATAACTTCGCTATCTGGCACCATTAACTGTAGACCACCTAAGTAACAAGGTGCGACATTATCATAATGTAAACTACCGCTAATTTGCGCTTCCATTTGCCCGGTCATTTTCAGTACAGTTTTTTCGTCAAAGCTGAAATTATGGTGTTTACTGTAAAAAGTATTTAAGCCGGCAAGTGCTGCTACTACCGAACAAGCACTAGAGCCTAACCCACTACCTACAGGCATTTTTTTGTCTAAGGTCATTTGTACAGTAACAACGGTTTGCCCTTGGGCAACCAATGCTTGATTAAACAATTGCAAGCATGACCAAACAATATTATTTTCTTTTTCTTTAGGTAATTTATCAGCAAAAGCACCAACGACGACTAAACTGTCTTCCGTTGCGCTTTCTACAGTGACAACATCACCAAGTAAAGTGCCATCAACAGGTTTAACGGCTAAGCCTAATACATCAAAACCAACGCTAAGATTACCAATTGAGGCCGGAGCGAAAACAGAGACATTAGCTGACAAAGAAGATAAAGTAGACATTAGTGTTGTTGCTCCCACGCTAGTGTTCTTAATATATCACCAAAAACACCAGCAGCAGTTACTGCAGCGCCAGCGCCATAGCCACGTAAAACAAATGGTAGTGGTTGATAATAACGACTATGTATTGCCAATGCATTTTCGCCATCTTTAATACTATAAAGTGGATGGCTAGCATCTACCGCTTCAATAGAAACCTGACATTTCCCATCAACAATATTACCAATATAACGTAACACTTTTCCTTCGGCTTTTGCGGCTTCACAACGAGCATTCACAGCAGCGTCTAGTTTTGATAAGTTATTCATAAAAGTATCCACATCACCACTATCATCAAAATCACTTGGTAATACTGATTCAATGTTAATATCAGACAGTTCAAGCTGCATGCCAGATTCACGCGCCATAATTAATAATTTACGCGCAACATCCATTCCACTTAAATCGTCACGAGGATCAGGCTCAGTAAAACCATTTGTTTTAGCAATAGCCGTTGCTTCTGATAAAGACATACCTTCATCAAGCTTGCCAAAAATATAAGATAACGAACCGGATAATATACCTTCAAAACGTAATAATTCATCGCCTGCTTTAATCAAGCTTTGTAAGGTATCGATTACTGGTAAACCTGCACCTACCGTTGTTTCATATAAGAATCGACGATTAGTTGCTTGCGCGGTACTACGTAATTGTTGATAGTATTCCCATGAATCAGTATTGGCTTTTTTGTTTGGTGTCACAACATGAAAACCTTCCGCCAAGTAATCTACATAGCTCATAGCCAATGCTTCATTAGATGTTGAGTCAACTAAAACAGGGTTAATTAAGTGGTTATCACTAACAAAAGTTTTTAAGTTTTTAGCATTAACCTCAACGGCATTTTTATTTTCAATGCCTTGTGTCATTGCTTCTTGCCAGTTATCTAAGTCGATACCCTCTTTTGCAAATACCATCCCTTTTGAATTAGCGATACCATAAACAGTTAAAGCGATATTTTGCTTTTTCAAGCTTTCTTGTTGACGTGAAATTTGTGCGATTAACTCACTACCTACGACACCACAACCAACTAAGAACACATCAATTGCTGGTTTATGTGAAAAGAAGTTTTGATGACTAACTTTCATAGCAGCAGTACATTTTCTTTCTTCTATTACTACCGAAATACTACGCTCTGAAGAATCCTGAGCAATAGCAACGACGTTAACGCGTGCTTGTGCTAATGAACTAAAGAATTTCGCTGCCACACCACGTTGATGATGCATACCATCACCCACTAGCGACACAATAGATAATTGACCTTTTAGGGCAATCGGCTCAAGTAAGCCATTAAGCAATTCAAGTTCGAACTCTTCTTTTAAGCTTTCTTCAGCTTGTTGAGCATCCGCTGAATGAATACAGAAACTAATACAATATTCGCTTGATGATTGGCTAATTAATACTAACGAGATGTTTTCTCTACTCATGGTAGCAAATACGCGACTTGCCATGCCTACCATGCCCTTCATACCTGGTCCTGAAACATTAACCATAGTTAAATCATCAAGATTGGATATCGCTTTAACGCGCTTTTGCTGATCATTTTCATTTGAAATGAGTGTACCCGGTGCCGCTGGATTACTGGTATTCTTGATTAAACAAGGGATGTGATATTGAGCGATTGGACCAATTGTTTTCGGATGTAACACGCTTGCACCAAAATAAGATAACTCCATTGCTTCTTGATAAGACAAGTAATCAAGAAGTTTAGCTTCTTTAATCATACGAGGATCAGCATTATAAACACCGTCAACATCTGTCCAAATTTCACAGCATTCTGCTTGTAAACATACTGCTAAAACGGCTGCAGAATAATCAGAGCCATTACGTCCTAGTGTAGTAACTTGATCTTCTTTATTATCTTTGCCGAGACAAATACCAATGAAACCTGGCATTAATGAGATCTGATTCAATTTTTCATATTCTATTGAAAACTTCTCTTTAGAAAGCACTAAGTCAGCCACAGCATTTAATGACGATTCATTAGTACAAAGGAATTTTTCAGGTGAAAGTAACGAAACTTGTAAACCTTGAGATTGTAAAACTGAATCAAGAATGGCAACACTTAATCGCTCGCCTGTACTAATAATTCGAGCACGGATATGATCAGGGCAATAAGTAAGCATTGTAGCGCCTTGCATATAACGCTGTAGCTGATGCTCATAATTAGCTAATGCCTGTTCACAATGATGTGAATTAAAGTTACTTAAACTTGCAGACAAGTCTTCAATAATGGTGGTAATAGCACGTTTGAAATGTCCTAAATCGGTGATTAACTTTGCTTCATCAGTAATATTTTCAGCCATAGCTACCAAATGATTAGTAACACCTTGGGGTGCTGAAACAACGATAGCAACTTTGGTCAATTGGCTTTTGTCTTTGATGATATCAGCAACTTGACGAAAACGCTCAGCTGATGCCAACGATGAGCCACCAAATTTAAGTACACGCATTATTTTTTCCCTTTCTTGAAAGCAAAAAACTCGTAACCTTTGCAGGTTACGAGCTTCGATAAAATTATTTTTTTTACACGTCAGCCTGCAACCATCATCCTATTCGGGTGGTGGTGGTGGTTATAATAATAATAATTTGGCTAAAGGTAATATTCATGGGTCATAAAATGCCTGATTTACTTAATAGTGTCAACATTTATTGACCAATTAGAAAGAGAATAAAAAGTTATAGTATATGCATATATATTAAAAAAAAGTTATATGTGGTTAATTGATCAACTATATTGTCACTTAAGTAATCTTCAAGGATAGCTATATATTCATTGATATTAATAAATGTTCAAGTACAGCGTGATTTTTATGCACCTAGCGTTACTTGCATATTCATAGTTTATTAATTACAAGAGCAACCAATAAAATGATAGGAAAAACATTAGACAATAGGCGCTATCGCTAACTGGGTCGATGAGAATTTATGCAAACGTTAACTCGATACAGGAGACTGCCAATACAACGCTGACTGATGCGTTTTTACCCATTGTTGCGCTTCAATATAATCGGGAAAGTGTTTGGCCACTAATTGCCAGAAGTACTTTGAATGATTTAAATAACGCAAGTGACACAATTCATGCACAATAACATAATCAATAACTTGCCTAGGTAGCATCATTAATAAATAGTTAAAGCTCAGCTCACCTTTATTATTACAGCTTCCCCAACGAGCACGATATTGTCTTATTTTTATTGAGGTATAGTTTAACTTGGTTAATTTTGCGTAATACTCTACTCTCGGTAAGATAATATTTTGAGCTTGCTGTTTAAAATAGCATTCTAGTTGTTTTTTAACGGCAATAGCCAAGCTTAATTCATCGAGTTGTTTACGTTGAATACGTGTTGGTAATTTAACAGTAAGGGTTTGTTGTTCGCTCATGGTTTCGGTAAGTACAACATTACTTTTTGGATCTAATTTTTCAGCTGTATCAGCAAATATAATATTGAGTGTAACCAGTTGACCAAATACAAATAGCTTTGAGCCCTGAGTAAAATCACAACAAAGATCAGCACTTTGATTTTGCTCGGTAATTTTAGCTTTCAACCATGCGCTTTTTTTCTGAATAAAGAGGCTAATAAACTTTTCATCAACATGATGAGGGGCACGAACATAAACCAGCCCCTGTTTTACCTGCAGCGAAAGTGTTTTACGATGACTGCGTAAAACTTGATAATCAATCATGATAATCTTTGATTTTGCGTTACAAAATCAATTCTCTTTAGTTAATTTAGCTGACTTAGTCGCTGGTTTTGCTGGTTTTGCTTCAACTGTTTTTTCGGCCACCTTTTCGGGAGTTTTATCAGCGGCTTTCTTAGGTGCTTTTTTGGTAGGAGCTTTACTTGCAGGTTTCTTCGCAAGTAAAGCAACTAGCACTTCTTCGCGATGTTGAGCTAAATAAATACTCAGTTCTTCGCTAACACTGTCACTTAATTCTATTGGTGATTGCGCAAATACATCAGCCAAGTTATCAGCCATATCCAACATTTTGTCATATTCATCTGCTGATTTCTTATCCATAAATGTTTTTGCCTCCACCCCGTGTCTAATGACGACGAATCGACTTTCAACTGCCATTATTCTTCCTTAGTCATGTTATACCAATTCTTACTAGCTATATGATCATTTCTACTTGCTAAGATCACCAACGACATCGTTATTTATTTAATAATTATAACCACTAGTTATTAAAATAAATGCCTTCTATTTGTTGGCAATTTTTTTACCTATAAAATTGCTCACTTAATTAATAAAATTGGTATTAAAAGAGAGCTCAATAAAAATAAAATTTTCATTGTTAATAAACTAACAATATCACAACAAATAACAAGCTGTATATAAAAACAGTTATTGGGTTATCATTTACTAGTAAATATTTAAAGTTTACTTCATGGGATAAGGTGATATTAATCAGAAAATAACTTTTCAAACCAAGATCGTTCATCTACTTTTTCTTTCAAGCAACCATCTTTTACTGTTATTCCAGCCGATATTGCAGGGTAAGCTTTAGTATTATCGCACTGATCTGACACTGCATGCCCTGTTTTTTCCTCAAATAAGGTTGTCGCTATGGCCTCAGGTTTAATGCGCGTTTTATTCACAACGCCTTGCTTTTTAAGAAAGTCAGAAAATAATACCAAAGCTCCACTACTTCCGGTTAAGCCAGTTGGTTTATTATCATCTTTACCTAACCACGTAGTAACTAAATGCTGGTCATCATATCCAACAAACCAGCTATCACGTAAATCATTACTGGTACCTGTTTTTCCCGCTAGCTCATTATTTTTTAATCGCCAAGTCAGTGATCTGGCGGTGCCTGTTTTAGTAACCTGCGTTAAAGCATAATCCATTAAATAAGCAGCATTCGTTGAAATAACTTGAGCATTACTCGCTTGATATTGCCATAGGGTTTCCCCCTTGTTGGACGTAATGATATTAATTGTATGCGCCTGTTCAGCATAGCCTTGATTAGCCAGCGATAAATACAACTGATTAATCTGTAAAGGTGACATGTTAATCGCCCCCAGTAGCATTGACGGTCTCATAACAATATCTTCGTCAAAACCAAATAAATGAATCGCTTTGGCCACATTATCTAACCCTAAAGCCATACCTAAATTGACAGTAGGAATATTAAGCGAATTGACTAAACCATCAATTAACGGTACTTGATGGCGATACTTGCCATCATAGTTTTTAGGTTGCCACGCGGCTTCGGCTTGGCTCCCTTGCTTACTAGTTGTATCTACGCCATTTGTTAAGGTTATAGGTTCATCTGCCAATAAAGTAGCAAAATTAAATTGTTCATAACGCTCTAAAGCCGCTAAATAAATAGCCGGTTTGATTAATGATCCTATAGGACGTTTCGCATTTATTGCCCGATTAAAACCTGCGTAACCAGCTTTTCTATCGCCAACTAATGCCCTAATTTCAGCACTGTTAATATCGGTCACAATCATTGCAGCTTGTAAATCAGTTTGCTTATATTTTTGTTCGAGTGCCGTTAACTGACTGGTAACCGTTTGTTCTAGAAATTGCTGTGATAAGTGAGAAAACCCCGTAAATACGCGAATACCATTTTTTTGCTGAACAGAGGGTAACAATTGATTTAACTCTTGCTGTACTACTTGTAAATAAGCGGGGTACTCTTGCGCTTTGAAGCGTCTATTTTTACGTATTGATAACGGCGAACTAACCCTTTGTTTAAACTCTTCGACCGTAAGAAAGTTTTCTTCAAACATAAGTCTCAAAACCAAGTCTCGACGTTCTTTTGCTCTAACAGGGTTTCGCCATGGATCGTAATAACTTGGCCCTTTCACTTGTGCAACTAACAACGCTATTTGTGCACTATTTAATTCTTCAAGTGTTGTGCCAAAATAGAATTTAGCCGCTAAACCAAAGCCATAAATACCATTCGCATAATGTTGACCTAAATAAACTTCGTTAATATAAGCTTCAAGTAATTGATCTTTGCTATAGCGCACTTCAATAATGATTGCCATTATTGCTTCTTTCACTTTGCGCGTCAGGGTACGCTCTTGCGTTAAGAACATATTCTTAACTAGTTGCTGGGTTAGCGTGCTCCCGCCTTGAACAGTTCGCCCTGCAATAATATTATTATAAAGCGCACGTAAGATACCTAAAGGAGAAATACCTTGGTGATGATAAAACTCACGATCTTCAATCAGTAATAATGTATCTAATAATAACGTAGGAGTATTTTCTAAAGCCGTTAAGATACGATCTTCTTTGTTATTAGGGACTAATCGAGCGAGTAATATGGGCTCTACCTGTAATGAAGTTACGGGAACATCATCAATAAAAAGCTGACTTATTTTCCCCGCGGAAACATCAATTGTTAGTTGAATGGCATCAGTCGTAGTAACGGTATGTGTTTGTGGAAAAACAAACGGACGACGGTAGATAATAATTCGATGGGCTGATTGAGCATACTGTCCTGAAGCAGTAACGGTTCTTACTTTTTTATAGCCATTTAATTTTAACGATTGTGCTAAATGATTAAGGTTGAGTCGCTCACCAATTACCAACGATTCAATTTTACCATAGACTTGTGCAGGTACTTGCCAACGTTGCCCTTCAAACGTTTGCTGCACTTTTGCATCAAGGTAAATAGTAAAAATAGCCAGCGTAAAAAAAAGCGCAATTGCAAGTTTTACACCTATAACAGTAATGCGACGCAACCATGCTCTTTGAGGTTTACTAACATTTTTACCCTGCTTTGATTTAACAGTGTTTTCTGCTTTATTACTTTTCTTCTTTGTTGTCATTTAGGTATAAAATCCTAGCATTGATGAGTATATGATATTTACCATTTATTAAATCATTAAGTGTTAAAATGTCGTCGTTATCTTAATGTTATACCTTAGTAAATTCTATAGAATCACCAGTATCCGCATTAATAACAAATGCTTCTATTTTTTGATTTTTGTCACTTATTTTAAGCAAACCTATACCGCTACCATTATACAAACTCATGTTCGAGTCATCACTGAATTTACGTACTTTAATTTTCATGCGCCTACGTTTCGTAAACCAATTAAGCGGTGAATATGTGGCATATAAAAAGCGATTAAGTTTTTCCAGTGTATTTAATAAAGTAGAAGGAAATTGATTTTTAATACCACTACAGGTTACTTGTAATATTTTTGAATGGCTTCGTATAAATCTATGTGTAACTTCATAAACAAAAGAATAGTGAACATCGCCCGATAAGATAATAAAGTTTGGCGGTGTTTTGTAATGCCGAAAAATATTTAGCATAACATTCGCTGTACCTGGGTGCGCCATCCAATTTTCAGCATCAACCAGTAAAGGTTTACCAAAAAAAGTAAATATACGCTGTATGGTTTCAATTAATTTTACTCCATATATTGGTGCAGGGGAAACAACAATAACATCAGTTTCATTTATTAATTCTTGTTGTAATTCAGATAACGATTCCCAATCCATTAAACCTGAGGGTTTTCCTGCATTACTTTCAGAGCGCCAGCGTCTTGTGCGGGTATCTAACACCACTACTTTAGGTGAAGTGGCCAAAGTATAATGCCATTCTTCCCAAGAAAATAACTTATTAATTAATGACGTATGCTCTTCTATGCCGACATCAGTAAAGTGCTTTGGAATATCCTCATTCAGTGCGGTAAATTTGTCAGGCGCATTTCCCCACCCTTGGCACAACCAATAACCAATTAATGCATTACCTAAAATATGCTTAGAAAAACTATTGTTATAGGCCGCTTCCTCCCAACCTCGCGTTAAATTCCAGTCATCTGTGACATCGTGATCATCAAAAATCATATAACTCGGTAAATGTGCCATCGCACGTCTAACCTTTGTTAATCCCGATGAAAAATCATTAATAACAATCAGCTCATCTTGATATTTTTGCTGAAATGAAAGAGGAATATTCGTCTGTTTTTCTAAGGATAAATCAACAACGCCCCATAACTCTGGCGACCAAACTAACAAATACATTGCCATGACTTCAGCAAACGTCACTAAATGATTTTTGGCATTATCAGATGTGAATATAGGTTGCTTATTAAGCGAGAGATATTTATTAATACCGCCTCGATTAACGCGTTCGTGAGGTAATATTTTTTCTCTCTGATAATAACAAAATGGGCTATCTAACAGTTGTTGATTATTATGTATATGAGGAGAGTTCGAAGACTCATTACGCCATGATTCATCGAATAAACCAAGTAATGTTATCACTTGATGAATAGCAACCAGCATAGGTCCTGACACATCATCAGCATAGACTTGATCACCTGACATCATTAACATTGAAGGCCGTTGTTCAGCTGAAAAATCACTTCCTTTTAATAAGTTATCAACTTGGCATAACGCATCACTACTTTTAAAGTGAGGTTTTCGACAAGAGCCATGCAGTATTTTATTAATATTTTTCTTAATAACAAAGCTAGGTAGACTTTGGTTCGGGTAAACCAGATCGGGTAATAACTCGACTAAGCCATATTCTGTAACGCCGTCTTTGAAACAAAAATCATATGCTAATAACTCATTTTCAGGTAAACCGTCAGTTACTTTGATTGAAATAAGATTGATAAATGCCTGCTTACCAACTTGAATTTGTTGTAGTTCCGCAGAATCTAAATGCTTATCAAAAATTACATTATGATCTTTAACCATCACTATTTTACAAGCAATACTATATTTTTGTGTTGTTACCAACCAAAAGTTAACTTGGTCAACATCACAATGACGGACAACAGGGCCAGCAACAATTGATGATAATGGTGTTTGAGTGCTAATAAGAGACCTCGAAAAAGTAAAGTATTTATAGTATGTTAAAGATCTAAGCAAATGATATATCTCTATTTAACTACAATTATTATTCATATTCAAAATGCTAATTGATACTTTTTATTTCATACGGCTTATTTTGGCTTAATAGAACGGCCTGCTTTTTCAGAAAAAGGGTCAATAGGCCATCGATGTCGAGGGTATTTAGCGCGCATATCTTTAGCAACTTCAACATAAGACCCGCCCCAAAAGTTAGCTAAATCACTGGTTATTTGTATTGGCCTTCTAGCAGGTGATAACAGTTCAAAACGCAGTGCAACGCTATTACCTGCCAACATGGGAGATTCAAGCTCACCAAATAACTCTTGCAGTACAACAGCAACGGTAGGCTCTGAGTTTTTATCATACAAGATGGACACTTTTTTATTGCTCGGTGTGGTATAGGTTATTGGTGCTTCTTGCTCAAGTATTTTTGATTCTTCATAAGTTAATAATGAAGATAAGAGCGGCAGTATTTTCACCTGTTTTAATTCCGATATTTTTTTAATATTGGTAATGTAAGGCAACAACCAATTTTCGGCACTTTCCATAATTAACGCTTCTGATAGCACAGGAAAACCCTCCATCTTACTACCAAGCCATTCCACTCTTTTTAACCAATCTTCACACTCCTGAGTCCAGTGCAATATACTTTTAGCATCAGTTTTTATCAGAGATTGAATACTGTCTAATATAAACTCTGCGGGGACATCATTACTTCTTGTTTCCTCAATAATTAAACTGCCATATTTTTTCAGTCTTCTTGCATATACTCGGCTATTATTGGCTGCTAATTCATAGTCTATTTTTTCTGAAATTTGGTGAGAAAACTTGTCAACTAAAAGATGTTTATTAAAAGTAATAGCACTAAAAACACGGCCTTCTTTGGTTTGAGCATCACAATCATTAACCACTAAATATTCATTATTAATAAGCGGATCTTCTTCTGCCAGATAAACGCCCTTACCATTCGCTAATTGATATTTATGGCTATTAGCTGAACGCCTTTTCGCTAACCTTTCTGGAAACGCTAACAACAATAAATAGGCGGCGATATCAGGCATACCTGAGATGTCTACTTTACTTTTCTTATGTTGTATCAATGACTGCAGTGTCCGAACATCTCTAACGACCGTTTTCAGCGTATTTCTATTAACATAAGCTTTATTAATATTGTCTGTATCACTCTCAATCAAAACTTGTAATCGCATCAATAAATCGGCACTACCGCCACCCTGTAATATATCTCGCTCTGACAAAAGAGCAGCAAGATTACACGCAATTTCGCGCTCTTGCTTGTCATTGGCAGCCAACATCATCTTGGCTAACCTTGGATGAATTGGTAGCCCACTTGCTTTTTTACCAAGTGCAGTGATCTTTCCTAAAGTGTCTAACATTCCTAGTTTTACGAGTAAATCTTGAGTTGAATCATAATGGGCTTTTGGCGGGGGCGTTAACCAATTGATTTCTTCATAACTTGCATGGCCAGCACTGGCAAGCTCTAACACCGCATCAGCTAAATCTGCATTTAAGATCTCTTCTTCTTGATAGTCCTTCAACGATCTATGTTCGGATTCACTCCATAACCTTAAGCACTTCCCTTCAGATAACCTACCGGCACGACCTTTGCGTTGCTCAGCTGAGGCTTTTGATATCGTTGTTGTTGTTAACTTTGACATGCCACTTGAAGGGTTGAAAATAAGTGTCTTTTCAAGTCCTGAGTCAATTACACAAGTAATTCCTTCAATGGTTAAACTCGTTTCTGCAATGTTGGTGGTGAAAATAACCTTTCGAGTGCCTTGGGGTGCTAATGCAATCGCCTTTTCCTGCTCTTCTAATGGCAATGCACCATATAAGGCAATAAGTTTAAGGTTTTGATGTGCTGAAAATACGGTTGTCGCCTGTGAAATACACCTTTTGATATCAGCAACTCCGGGGAGGAATACCAAAACATCACCTTCATCTTGAATAACATTAGATATCGCTTTACAGACATTTGATGCTAACTGTCTGCTGTCAGTTTTCTGATGAGAAACACTAACAGGATAAGCCCTCCCTTTACACAACATTACAGGGGCATCATCAAGGTACTTTGATACTAAATTAGTGTCTAGTGTTGCTGACATCACTAACAAACGGAGATCTTCACGAATCACTTGTTGAATTTCGAGCGAAAGCATAAGTGACAAATCAGTATTAATAGAACGCTCATGAAATTCATCAAAGATGATCAGCCCAACACCGTCTAATTCAGGATTTAACTGAAGCCTTCTTGTTAACACGCCTTCGGTTAGAATTTCAAGCCGAGTTGCCGCAGATATTTTCTTATCATTTTTGACTTGGTAACCGACGGTTTCCCCAACTTTTTCACCCAGGCATTTAGCTAAGTAATTAGCAATTGATCTTGCCGCCATTCGTCTAGGCTCAAGCATAATAATTCGTTGACCATTCAAAAAGTCAGCTTTTAACAACTCAAGCGGCACAACGGTAGACTTACCAGCCCCTGGCTCAGCTTGCAATACTACACTCGGGTTATCTTTTAGCTCACGCAACAGGTCAGCTAATATTTTATGAATTGGAAGGCTAATTTTTCAATACTCTACTTTTTATTAATAAGGACAAACTTAAAAGATCAAACTAACTGAAAATTAGCAGATTAGATTTGAGTCATTCAAATTGTCTTATAAGTATGAAGTAAAAATGATAATGGTGCGATGGTAAAGTTGGTAGTATTAATGCCTATTTTGTTGTGTTGTGAAAAATTAAGCCCTGGCAATAACATTAATTACCAGGGCTTATATATTTTGTGTATTTAACCGATTAACGACGTTAACTTATATTACGTCTGTTTCGGCAAATGTTTATCAAACCTTTCGTTGAACCATCTTCGTTCAAAGGCATATCCACATTCGACAGCTTACTAAATATTTCATTGCCAAGGGCTTTACCCAATTCTACACCCCATTGATCAAACGAGTTGATTTGCCAAATAACACCTTGCACAAAAACTTTATGTTCATACAATGCAATAAGACTACCTAACGCTTTAGGTGTTAGTTTTGGCATAAGTAAAGTATTGCTAGGTTTATTGCCTTTCATCACTTTATGAGATGACAAGTAACTGATTTCATCAGTGCTGCATTTTGCTTTTGTCATTGCGGCAATAACTTGCTCTTCTGTTTGGCCTTCCATTAATGCTTGGCTTTGCCCTAAACAGTTAGCAATCAACATGTCGTGATGATCAGAAATATCTACATGTGGATTAAGCGGCAAAATAAAATCGACCGGTATAGGTGTCTTACTTTGATGAATTAATTGATGAAATGAATGTTGTCCATTCGTACCTTCACTACCCCAAATAATAGGACCAGTATCGTAGTCTGTTTCTTTATTATCTAGATTAACCGACTTACCATTACTTTCCATATCAAGCTGTTGTATATAAGCAGGTAAACCACGTAAATAATGATAATACGGTAATAATACTTGCGACTGTGCACCATGGAAATTTCGATACCAAATACCCAATAGCGCCATAATTACTGGCATATTGTCTTCAAAAGGTGCTTTTCTAAAATGTTCATCCATTTCAAATGCACCATTTAAAAACTCTAAATAGTTGTCAAAACCAATACCAATGGCAAGTGGTAAGCCAATGGCTGACCAAATTGAGTATCGTCCGCCAACCCAGTCCCACATTGGGAAAATATTTTCTTCGCTGATACCAAAACTTTTAGCCGCTTCAACATTGGCCGATACACAAGCAAAGTTATGTTGAATATCACTACTGTCAGCTTTTTCTAAAAACCATTCTTTAGCTGTTTCAGTGTTTCTTAGTGTTTCTTGAGTCGTTAAGGTTTTTGATGAGGTAATTATCAAGGTTGTTTCTGGATCTAGCCCTGACAACACATCATGAATATGACAACCATCAACATTGGCAACATAGTGTACATTTAAGTGCTTTTGACGATATGGTTTTAGTGCTTCAGACATGATTTTAGGCCCCAAAAATGAGCCGCCAATACCAATTGCCACTATATCTTTAAATGCCTTGCCGCTATAACCTTTGGTAACACCAGAAGAGACATCATCCACAAAACTTTTTATTTTGTCTAAGGTACTTTTTACTAATGGCATTATATTTTCGCCATCAACATACACGGGTTCATCAGAAAAATTACGTAGCGCTGTATGTAACACCGGACGGTTTTCAGTAGTATTAATCGGCTCACCTGAAAACATTTTTTCTATTTTTTCTTTAACACCGCATTGTTCTGCTAACTCAACAAGTAACGCTTTAGTTTCTGGTACTAAATGATTTTTTGAGTAATCTAAGGTTAATCCTGAGGCAGATATTGTAAATCTATCAAATCGTTCAGGATCCATACGAAACAATGATTTAAGATGAATTGATTTACTGTCTAAATAATGAATTTGTAAGTTTTGCCATGCCAGTGAATTAGTTAACATGTTTAATAAGCCTTTATAATAAAATTTAAGTTTGTTTCAATAATTGAATCTGACAAAACATGCTAGCTTAGTCGTCATCATTAATTTAGCATAGCACCAGTAAATGTTGCTGGTTTTACGCTATGCTTAATAAGCGTTCAGCTGTGTATTCATTGGTGATTAAGCCATTAATTAGTTTAGATCTAAGCGCACCTAATATTGCTAATACCTTTTCTTCACCCGCAGCAATAGCATACACAGCCTTATCAGGGTTTACTTTCAAAGGAGTGCTAGCAACTCGTTGATTAACAGTGCAATCAATCAGATTACCGTCAACATCTAATACCCAACTAATTAACTCTCCTACCGCGCCTTTAGTTTGTAGCTCTTCAAGTTCTTCTGGGCTGACAAAACCGTCTATATGAAGCGGTGAATTAATGGCTAAATTACCTACCCCAATAAAAGTAACGTCAGCTTGCGATGCTAATTTTAAATTATTCGCAATATAGCGCTGAGTATGCAATTGTTCTTTTTCTTCTTTGCTGCTCGGAAGTACAGGTAAAGGCATAGGATAATGCTTGGCATTAATATGTTCAGCCATGCGCATCACAACATCGTATGATGAAGCTGAACCATCTAAAGCCATATTACCCAATAAAGCAACTATTTGATGTTGTTCACAGTTCAATAAAGCCAATTCTTCCACACAAGCACGTAAAACTCGACCAGTTCCCATCGCTATTACTTTCGGCTCTGGCGATTTTAAATGAAATTCTATTTCTTTAGCGCCCGCTTGAGCAAGTCCTAATGTAGAATTTGGCTCACTATTGTCGCTTGGCACAACCGTACATGACGTTAAGCCAAAACGACTCTTAAGCTGGAGCTGAAGGTCCATGCACTTAGCTATTGGATGCTCTAACCTGACTTTAATCAAGCCTTCGCTAACTGATAATGCTACCATTCGCTGCGCTGATTGACGCGATATATTGAGTTTTTTAGCTATTTCTTCTTGCGTATTACCTGCAACGTAATACAACCAACCGGCTTTAGCGGCATCGTCTAACTTTCTTATTTCTGACTTAGATCGCTTTAACACGTGTTACCTCTCGATGTTGCATGATGAAATAAGCGAAGGTACTTGCTCAAATAATTGTGACCAATGTTCTATAGTGCAAACGCGACTAAGGTTATCACTATTACTGCCATCAGATATTTGAGTCAGAATATTTTTACTGTTCAGGTGGCTCGCACCTACATACCTAATAACATTCATATTGGCCGCTTGGGCTGCGCAAACACCAGCATGAGAGTCTTCTATCACTAAACAGTTTTTAGCTGCTACCCCCATTGAATTGGCGGCATGTAAAAATAAATCAGGGGCAGGTTTACCGTGTTTAACCTCTGAAGAAGTAAATACCTTGCCAGCAAAATAGTCTTCAAGCTTGGTATAATGTAACGAGTGTTTTACTTTTTCTGGGCTACCACTTGTCGCAACACAACTGTCTATTTTAAGCTGAGATAGCATCCACTCAAGATCATTGGTCTGTTGCAGTTCTACAGCAAACACGTTAATCAGTTCTGCTCGATAGCGTTCACGAAATTCACTCGTCAGCTTGACTGAAAAGTCTTCAAAAACTTTCGCGGTGACATGCTTAAAATTAAAGCCTAAAAAGTTAGTGAGGAAATAGTCTTCAGAGACAACAACGTCTAACTTTTTTAGCATACCTAGCAGTACACGCTGACTTAATATTTCACTATCGACTAATACACCATCACAATCGAAGATAATTAATTTTATCGGCTCATGTGGAGATAAAGCTATAGATTTGTTCAACTCTACTTATCCTTATTGAGTTTTGGTTAATTATACCAATCGGACTAATTAATTGATCACTTAGCGAGAATTAAAAGGCTTAGAGGCAAGGCATTGATTGCAGAGAATGGTTATTCCCTTGTCAAAATCAATAACGCGGCATATAAGCCTTATAAAATCGCCCTTCGGGAGCTCATTAGCAAACTGATAACCGCACAAAATGAATGAAATATAGAATGACTATAATTAACTCATTGTGTTTGTTCTAAGCTCGCTAATGTAGCTCTAAGTTGGTCAATTTAATAATCCGTTTGGTATTACTTAGTTAATCAGTCAGTTAATCCAATAGATACTACTACAATCATACCAAATTGATTCAATTATTACCCATGGAGTACTAATTAAAAGTTAAGTCGCTCCAGATGATAGTTCTGCAATATAATGACTGTATTAGCCAATTAATCTCACTTAATAAACGGTTTAATAGGAGGCTTAAACGATATTTTAGCCTCCATCTATTACTAATGATGGATTAACTGTCGTTACATTGGGTTGATAAACTGTTCAATATCTTTAATTGATAATTCAGGTGTCGCACCATGATTTTGAGCCACCATAGCACCGACAGCACAGGCAAAATCAACCGCATATTGTGCATTGGTTGTATTGCATAATTGATAGATCAAAGAACCTAAAAATGAATCACCAGCCCCTACCGTATCAACAACCTTAATTAAAAAACCTGAGTTATAATAATTTTTATCATTAATTTTAAGTAACGCACCATGAGAGCCTTTGGTAACGCACATATAGGGTGTATTGGTTTGTTCAGCAATAAACTCAAGGTTTTGTTCTAACGAGTTAAACTTAGAGCCCATAGCATGCGCGATTTCGTAAAGTTCATCATCGTTCAGCTTAACAAAATCTGCTTCTTGCATTAGTTCAACTAAGGTTTCTAGTTGGTAATGCGGTTTGCGTAAGTTCACGTCAAAAATCTTAAACTTGGCTACCTTTATTAACTCTCTTAAAGTATTTAATGAGGTAGCTTGACGACAAACTAAACTACCAAAAACAAAAATATCAGCAGACGTCACTTGCTCAATAAGGTCTGGAGTTAAGGCAATGTTATCCCAAGCAGTGTCCGCAACAATTTCGTAGGAAGCTGAGCCACTTTGATCTAATGTCACTTCAACCGTACTGGTTTTCTTTTCAGAATTAATTGCAATAAAATCAGTGTTCATTTGTCGATCTTTTATTTGATCAACAATTTCATGACCTAAAACATCATCACCTACAGCACTGAGCATTTGTGCTTTTATACCAAGAGAATTTAAGCGTAAACAGACGTTTAGCGGCGCGCCACCTAAACGTTTACCACTAGTAAAACAGTCCCATAACACTTCACCAAAGCAGTTAATGGTGATTTCACTTGGCGCTTTATCATTGATGAATAAGCTATTCATTATAATTTCTCCGCTGCTAGTTTTTGGTTAAGGGTATTCTTCATAATATTTTTGATATTACTGATTGGTAAATATAATTCATCAATCGCGTTGCCATACAACTCACTAAAAACAGGTTGTTCAATGAGATCACCAAACAAGCTATTAATTCTTAAGAAAGCTAACTTATCTTCAGTGGTTTTATGCGCATACTTAGCAAGATCATTTTTCATTGCATCTTGAATATCTAACGCTTCTAACGCTTGGTTAACTTGTTTGTCACTGTATAAACACCATGTTGCAATAACTAACGTAGCAAGTGAACAGTCACGCCCAAGCGCTAAGTTTTCATTTATGGTGGCGATTAAAAACTTAGGTAATTTAGCTGAACTTTCAGAACAAATACGCGCTAAACTATCTTTAATGTTTGGATTTGAAAAGCGTTCAATTAACGTGTCTTTGTATTCATCGAGATCAATACCCTCTAATTCATCAAGTAGTGGTGTAACTTCTAAGTCCATAAAAGCACGTAGATATTGGGCAAAATCTTTATCTGATACGGTTTCATCTATTGTTGCATAACCATGGATTGAACCTAATAAACCTAATACTGAATGACCTGCGTTCAATAAACGTATTTTCATTTTTTCAAATGGTGTTACATCTGTGACAAACTGCGCACCAACTAAATCCCAATTAGGACGACCATCACTGAAGTTATCTTCAATTACCCATTGTGAAAATGATTCACAGGTAATTGGCCATTCGTCGATTAAACCAAAAGTATCTGCCACATAGTCAATATCAGCTTTTGTTGTTACCGGGGTAATGCGATCGACCATAGCATTAGGGAACTCAACATGATCTTCAATCCATTGACTTAATTCAGGATCTTGTTGCTGAGTAAAAGTAAGTAGCATTTTACGTGTTACGGCACCGTTATGTTGAATATTATCACAAGACTGCACAGTAAAAGCTTTCATACCTTGGCTTTTACGTATTTGTAATGCTGCAGCAATATAACCAAATGCTGTTGTTGGATCTTCAGGATTGGCAATGTCGTGTATTATGCTTTCGTTTTCTAAATCTAAATCGCCAGTAATAGGGTTTAGGTTATAACCTCCTTCAGTAATAGTTAACGACACAATTTTTGTATCGTTATGCGCTAGCTTGTCTACCACTGCCTGTTTGCTATCTGGTGCAAAGATAAAGTCAATCATTGAACCAATAATTTTGTTATCTATTTGGCCATTTGGATGACGTACCACTAAAGAATACAAGTAGTCTTGTTTAACTAAAACATCACGTAAACCGCGATTATTTTCTAATAAACCTACACCACAAATTCCCCATTGCTCAGAGCCTGGTGTTTTTAATAATTCATTAATATATACCGCTTGATGGGCACGATGAAAACCACCAACACCAATATGAACAATACCCGGCTTAAGCTGACTACGATCATAAGTAGGAATATCAATATTGCTAGGTAAACTCGCTAATGTTAACTGGTTTAACGAGTTGCTTTGTGTTTCATTTAATGAAGTAATAGTCATGTTCTTTGCCTTACGGTATAGGATTAACCCTAAAAATATAGGCTGGATAACGCTAATTCAGGCTATCCAGTTTGTTGAATGTATTTATTTACTTTTAAATTACTACTTGTTCAGCGCTTTTTGACGTTTTAGCGACATATAAGCGCTCGCGAAATAGGTGATAGTAAAGATAAAACAGTAAAATTCGAATTCCGCTTTATTTACATCATAAATATCCATGGTTTCACTGAAAAACATAACTTGACAAGCAAAGGCAGTAATAACCAATAATGAAATAACTGAGACAACATTTAATAGTTTGCTCATGACACTTGTATCAAGAATAAAAGGCTTATTGTTAGTAGCTTGCTTAACTTGATAAGCGACAATTTCTTGCTGCTCAAGTAATTCTGCCGCTTCTGCTCTGGTATAGTCTTGATCAGCACCATATTGCTTAGCTAAAAAGGTGTAAATAACAATGCTGAATATCCAAGTAGGGATGAATAAGTAATAGAAAGACATTACGTCTAAAATATTTAAACCAAAACCAAAAACTAAAGCTAAAGCCCAAGTAGCAATGGCAGGTATACTACGAGAAATATTTTGGTATTTAGCCCAATAACGCGTTAAACCAACTTTTGGAAATAATACATGCTCTGCAAAAACAATACCGCCAACAGGAACAACTAATAAACCAGCGTAAGTTAATAATGGTAACATTTGAGAGAATACAAACGGGAAACAAGCAATAATTACGGTAACAACACCAACAATAGCGGTTGTTTTTTCACGTGATTGATTAACAAAAATAGACTGAGCAGCTAGCCCTGCACGATATAAATTAGCATTCGCCGTGGTCCAACCGGCAATAATAATAATAACAAAGCCAGTTAAACCTAATGCATGATAAGCAACATCGCCTGGGTCTAATGAACTAATACTTGTTTTAAGTAATACCGCAGCACCTGCGCCCATAATACCTGCCGAAATCCAAGCTAAGTAATGCCCAAAAAACATACCAACACCAGAGAACAAGCCATAACTTTTACGTTTAGCAAAACGAAATATCGCCATATCAATTAAACCAAAGTGTGTAATTGAGTTGGCTGCCCAAGCGAAACCAATAACTTCAAACAAGCCAATACCTTTTTCACCATCACTGGTAAATCCAGTCCAAATAGAGCTATCACCAATAGTCATAAAATCACCCCACCCAGTTAAGGTGGTTGTACCTAAAACATGATTAGATAAGGCAGGGAAAAGCGTGAAAGAGCCCGCTATAAAAATAACAAATAACCAAGGCGCGCATATTTTAGAGAAGTCCGCAACGGTCGAGAAACCGTACATAGCAACAAACACAACAATAGAACCAACCGCTAAGACGATTGCCACAAACCAAAAACTATTTGGATACCAATTAAGTTGTGCAGGTATGTCGAATAAAAACCTGACCGCGGTAGAAGATACTGTGATCATGGCTGCAGAGATAACCGAGAAAATAACGACATTAGCCCAGTTATAAAGCTTGGTCATTGAATTACCAGCAATTTTATTAAGGTAATTATATAAACTTAAGCGAGTTTCAACAGCAATAGGTGCTGTTAATAACCACCAAGACATCATTGCTAATAAGTTACCGATAACTAAACCTAAAAGGATATCTTTGGTCGATGCACCTAAGGCAACAAAGGTTGCCCCAATAACAAATTCGGTCGCAGCAACATGCTCTCCTGCATACAAACCAGCGAAATGTTTCCAGCCATGTAATTTGCTTTTTGCAACGGGCATTTGTTCTTCATTTATATCACTAAATGAATTATCTCTCTGAATATCAGACATTTATCTTTTTCCCCATTTTCATTTTATAAACAAATATTAAGAGATAAATATGTGTTACATATTTACGCCTCTATTATTTTGCTTTTATTTTATGTATTAACCGTAAATTCAGTAAGATCGAAAGTATTTGCGTAACAATCAGCAAAGTCAGACCTAGAAAAATGAAACTATTATTTAGCGCAATAACTTCACTTTGTTTAAATATTTTATTTTTATAAATTACTAGGGCAAATGCCCAGATACCGAGCATAATCCCACCACAAGTTTATATAGTCAACAAATTTATTAATAAAAATAATGGTAGTTGTAGATAAACCTACAGTTAAATTTTAAATTAATTGATGTATTCATGGTAATAAAACTTATAAAATAAAAATAAAAACAATCACTTATAAAAAATAAGAAAAGGATCATCTAATTGATTTTGAATTAAAATATGATCAAATAGTAGAAAGAGTGACTGCTTGGGGTACAGTATTTAATACAAGTGTGTGATATCTAAGTGCTGATGGCTAAGCACCATTGAAGAAGAAGTGAAATAAAGTTAAGCCATACTAATCAAAACTATGGTCAGATTAGCTTGTTATTTTATGGTATAGACAAGGTATAAAAATGGCTTCAACCTGTTTGTTTATTGCGAACATAGCCTTGAATAACCATTTCATCGAGGTCTTTATTTTCTTGTTGCTGTAACTGCTCTTGTAAGACTTGATGGCGACTTTGTACAATCCCTTCTATTCCTTTGGTAAAGTTCATCTGCTTTAAACAGGCTTGCTGTTGACGTGATTCGTCATTTTGTGACTGAGTGATTAATGCACTTTGTTGGTTAGATAAGTTGTTCAAGATCACTTTCATACCTGAAAGATTTTGCAAGCATATAGATGATTTCATACTTACATTCTTTTCCATGCTGTCGATATGTTGCTGCAATAATTGTAAACGTTGTTGCTCTTGAGCACTACGCTGTTGTAATTCCGATTGTTTAGCTAGCATCTGATCAAGCTTATCTTTTTGCATATCTTTAAACTTAGTTAGCATTATACTTCCCCATTATTAATTCTAACTGTGTAGCTGAGTCTGAAAAATCAATTTTTTCATTAAGCTTTTGACACAAAAAATTTTCAATTTCTGGATATAACGTCACAGCGGCATCGAGTTCAGCATCTTTACCTGCTTGATACGCGCCAAGTGGAATAAGTTCATGAACTTGTAAATAGCGACTATATAATTTCTTTAATGTATAGCAATTTTGCAATTGCGATGGATTCACAATATTTGGCATAACACGACTAATAGAAGCACCAATATTTATCGCTGGGTAATGCCCTTTTTCAGCCAGCGTACGATCAAGAACGATGTGACCATCTAAAATTGCCCGAGCGTTATCGGCGATAGGATCTTGTTGATCATCACCTTCGGCCAATACCGTATAAATTGCTGTCATTGAGCCCTGGCTTTTTTCGCTATTACCTGAGCTTTCAACAAGCTGAGTTAATTTACTATAAACTGAAGGAGGATAGCCTTTAGAAGCGGGTAACTCTCCTACAGATAAGCCTATTTCTCTATAGGCTTGCGCATAGCGTGTTAGGGAGTCCATCAGTAGCAGCACATTAAGGTTTTTATCTCGAAAATATATAGCAAGTTGATGGCTTAACTCCGCAGCTTTAACTCTAAGTAAAGGAGAATCATCAGCAGGTGAAGCGATAATAATTGCTTTTTTTAAGCCTTCAGGACCGAGACTTTGTTCGATAAATTCCTTAACTTCCCAACCTCGCTCACCAACAAGCGAAACAATAACCACGTCCGCTGAGGTAAATTTAGTCATCATGCCCAATAGCTTACTTTTACCTACGCCTGACCCTGCAAATAGTCCCAGACGTTGACCTTTTCCAACAGTAAATAAACTATTGATGGCTCGAATACCAACATCCAATGGCTCAGTGACCCCTTTACGTTGTAGAGGGTTTAATTGAGTCGATTTTGAAAGCTTAAGCGCAACATTTTCTTGATCTTTTGCTAATGGCCCGAGGTCATCAATAGGATTCATTTGTGCATCAAGCACACGCCCTAACAATCGTTCATCAATACAGACAGAAGGCTCATTCCTGGCAACTCGAACACGAGCGCCAGCGTACAAATCTTGAATTTTATTCAATGGCATTAAATAGGCTTCAGACTCATGAAAACCAATAACTTCAACGTCATACCAAGTACCATCAATACCCTCAACTTGATACTTTTTCCCCATGGTGAAAACACCTCCTACTGCTGTCAGCGTCAAGCCATTTACACGGACCAAACGGCCGTAGCTTTGCAAGAGTGGTGGAGATGTTAACGCGCAAGTTGCTTTTCCTAAGCGCTCTAATAGGGTGCTAGTCATGAATTAATCATCACTCAATAGTGCTGTAGTTGCTTCATTTAGCAAGGCATCTAAGCGTTGCGAGAATGATAAACTATGTGTTTGCTGATCAGCAATTAGTTGAACATCACCTTGGGAGAGTTGTTCATCAAACGTAACTTGTGTAGTAAGCACCTCTAATGCAGCACCATCAAGCCAGTCTTTATCTGCTGATGAAAAAACAACCTCTTTGATCTTATCCCGTCCAGCTAATAACTCTATAGCTTGCTGAACAAGCACAATCATGCGCTGAGGCTGTATTTTTAGCTCACAATCTAAAACCGTTTTGGTGACTTTAGTAATTAAAACACATAACTCTTTAATAACGTCATCTGATTGTAAGTTAATATTTTTTTCAGACTGTTCAAATAGATCATTAAAGCGCAAAAGTAATGTTTGCTTATGCTCATCTATCTGCTCTTTAATTAAAGTTTCAACACGCTCATTCACTTCCTGAGCCATTTTTTCTTTTTGTTCCTCAATACTTTGACGAATTCCTTCATCAAAGCCTTTTTGCCAACCAAACTCTTCCGCCTGCTTTAAGCGTTGATGTAAGCTTTGCTGTTGATCGGTTTTTGTTAGCGTAGGAAATCGAAACGGTTCACTCATCATTAACCAGCCGTTTCTTCTTGGTAGAGTCTATAATCAACTTCACCTTTTTTGCTCATATCTCGTATTATGTTCATAATTTCCCGTCTAGCGGCTTCAACTTTGCTAACAGGTTGCGCCGATAAATTTTCGATTTGCTGTGTATATACTTGCGCCAAACGCTTAGGTAACGAGCTTAGTAGACGTTCCATAAAATCAGGTTTCGACCCTTTTAATGCCATGGTCCAAAGTTCATCTGGGATATCATTTAACAGTTGAGATAATATTTCGTCTGACTGTAAAGTTAGACTACTAAAGTCATACATACGCTCTTGAATCGCATCAGCAACATTATTATCGTGCTTTTTCATTACCGAGATAATATGACTCTTATTACCACTGTATCGACTCATAATTTCAGCTACTTTATCAACACCATTGACCTGTGCACCAACTTGACAACCAACAAATTCAATACACGCTTCAATTGTCAAACGAATATCGTCCATTACATGTTCGCTTACTTCGCGTAAACTTGCTATTCGATACAATAAATCATCATGTTTTGGCTCTGGAAATAGTGATATAACAGCCGCCGCTTGCTCTGGCGGTAAAAAAGCCAAAAATAGTGCCTGCATTTGTACATGTTCTTGCTCTAAAAAGCGCATAATAAGTTCGGCAGGCACCCATTCCAAACGACGTAAATCATCATTCATAGCCCCACCGTAAATATCATCAAGCATTCCTCGAGCAAGACGTCGACCTACAGCCTTATCTAAAGCACGTTCTAGGTATGCACGAGAAGCACCATTTACACCGCTTTCGTTACGATAACAATCAAAAAAGTGAGTCAGTGTATTAGCAACATCATTTTTAGTAATATTTGATATTTTTGCCATACGCTCTGAAATAGCTTTAACTTCACGTCGACCTAATTTACGTATCACACTTGCCGCATTTTCTTCACCCATACTGAGTAATAAAATAGCGGCACGGTCTAGCGCTGGTATTGATATAGCGGCACGGTCTGGACCCGGTACCGATATATCTATACCATCATGATTTTCCTGATTCACTTTCAACCCCTTGCTCTACCCAATATTTAATGACTGATGTCACACGCTCAGTTTCACGGCTAGCCAATAATTGCATATGCGCAATTTGCTCTTCGAAATCACTACCGACTTTAGGTAATGCAATAGTAGAGTTAGTATTAGTATTAGCGTTTGCGTTAGCGCCAGCAGTGTTATTTTCTTCAGTTGTACTTTTCTCAAGTGCGTCATCCAACGGTGTACTTTGACGCTCAAAAGGATGCTCTGAGCTAGCGCCATTAACTTGATTTTCAACAAGAGTTGCAGCAGGTGCAGTAATATTTTTACCTTTAATTAAATGGTTAACAAGCGGACGAACACCAAATAAAATAAGTACTAAGCTTATTAATAAACCGAAAATATAACGCGCATATTCTCTAACTTCAGGCATCTGCCACCACTGTAAACCTTCGCCAGGCGCGAGTACTTTTGCCTCAACAAAAGCGAAACTAGTAATATTGAATTGATCACCACGCTCTAAATTATATCCTGTTGCGGTTTTAACCATTTGACCTAAAGCATCAAGGTTTGCTTGTTGCCAGCCCTCTTCAGAGCCTGATGCAGCCTCGTTTACCAGCACAGACAGACTCATATTAGTTAAACGACCAACTTCGTAACGCGTATGTGTTACAGAGCGACCATTTTCATATTCACGACTGCTCTCACTGCGCTCAGAGATTCGTTCATTATTGTCTTCTTCCCCATCAGCCTCAGGTAATGGTGGTTGATTCGCAAGTGCTCCCGGTATACCACCGGCAAATTGGTCTTCCGTTGAGTCTGATTTTAATCGCTCTTGCTTAAGAACATTTTGCGGGTCAACGGCTTCTTTCGTTTCTTCAACAACACTAAAATCAACTTCTGTTGAAACCTGAATTCGATAGTTACCTTCACCTAAAATAGGTAATAGCATGATCGATGCTCGTTGCTCGATATTACGCTCCACTTTTTCAATAAAAGCGAGTTTCTTATCTGTCTCTTTACCGATGGGAGTACTATCATATAAATTACCACTAAGTAACTCACCACGTTGATCAACAACAGAAACAGAACGTGGATCTAGCCCAGGTACACTGCCAATCACTAACGAGATGATAGCCTCTACATGTTCAGCTTTGAGCTCATGTCCTGGTGCTAAATCAACCATCACCGATGCCGCAGTTTTTTGCTCATTACGACCAACAAATAATGTACGTTTAGGAATAGCTAAATGGACACGGGCATTACGTACTCCTTGCATATTAATAATGGTACGAGCAAGCTCTCCTTCAAGCGCATGTTGATATTGCATTGATTCAATAAATTGACTAGTACCCATTGATACTTTACTGCCAATATTTTCAATACCTTCAGGCATAGAAGCTTTAATACCTCTTGCTGCTAAAGTGATACGAGCGTCAGCAAGTTTTTCTTGAGGTACCAAGATATTGCCGCTATCCGTATCTATTCGAAAGGTAATTTCTTCTTTATCTAAAATTTCAAGAATATTTGCTTTATCATAACTTTCTTGATTGCCGTATAAAGGCACATAATTTTTTGCGGAAGTCCATAAAATAATAACAATAGTAGCTGCAACTAAGGTGGCTAACAATGCAATTGTTGCTACATTCTTCTCACCATGACTCGCTGCTGTACTGATTTTATTGGAAAAGTTAACCACTTTTTCGCGCAAGTTCACTTCATTACGTGGCTGTGAGTCAGCTTTTGTTAGTTCACCTTTCATACTTTAATACTTTCCCATTACAGTGACATGCGCATGACATCATCAACGCCATTTAACACTTTGTTTCGAATTTCCATTAACATAGAAAAACTTAAGCTAGCTTTTTGACTCGCAACCATTGCACCGACAACGTCATCACTACGTCCAGTATCTACAGCAGCCATCATTTGACCTGAAATATTTTGCTGCTCATTAATAGAGCGCACAACTGATTTAAAATCTCCGCTAATAGAATCACTTCTCCCATAAAACTGAGTATTAATTTCAGTAGACATAATTCTATCTGCAGTAATATCAGCAGGCATAATGCGATCGCTCGCAATTTGCTGCATATCAGTCATTTTACTCAGCATTAACCTTTGGCTTTCAATTGGTGACATTTTTAAATTCCTTACATTTAAGCTATTGCATCTATATCAATGCCATTTTCACGCATGGCAGCAAGTTTGTATCTAAGTGCACGAGTACTTACACCTAGTGCCTCTGCAGTCTGTTTTCGGTGTCCCTTAAAGCGACCTAATAAATCATATATATAATCAAATTCCGCTTGTTTTTTATTGTTTTTTAACTGGTTAGCACAAATATTTGCTGCTTTTTGAAAACAATGCGGTAAATTTAAATCACCGACTTGGATCTCTACCCCTCTAGCCATGACAATCGCTCGTTGAATTACGTTTTCTAACTCTCGAACATTACCTGGCCAGTTATAACAAAGTAAAATATCTTCGGCTTGTGGACTAAAACTAAATTTATCTGAGCCATACTTAGTAATAAAATGCTGTGCTAGTGGGAGTATATCTTCAGAGCGTTCTCTAAGCGTTGGACAACTAAGGGGGAGTACATCTAAACGATAAAACAAATCTTCTCTAAATAAGCCTTTTTCTACTTGTTCTCGCAGTGGTTTATTACAAGAAGCTATTATCCTAATATCGAGCTTAATACGTTGGTGACTACCTAATCTCTCAACTTCTCGCTCTTGAATAACTCTTAATAACTTAGCTTGTAGCTCTAATGGTAACTCAGAAATTTCATCTAATAAAATCGTACCACCGTTTGCTAATTCAAACTTACCAACTTGATTACTCGTAGCACCTGTGAATGCTCCTTTGTTATAGCCAAATAACATTGACTCAAGCATATTTTCTGGAATCGCGGCACAGTTAATAGCCACAAAAGGCTGGCTTGCACGAGCAGACGCTTTATGAATAAAATGCGCCAACTTCTCCTTACCTGTTCCTGATTCCCCCATAATTAATACACTTGCATTCGTCTGCCCTGCGCGGTTAGCTAAGCGTAGTAATTGTTGAGATTTATTAGAAACAGCAATTAAACCTTCGGCTCCTTGCTTCATAGAATCAGCGTTACGGATAGTTAATTTCAGCTGTTCAGGAAAAAAAGGTTTAAGTAAAAAGTCAACTGCGCCGCCTTTAGTTAACGATAAGGAAGCAAGCTCACTTTGAGACGAATCAACAAGGGATATAATTTGTCCATGTTGACAAGTTCTACGAATGAGTATTACTAAGTCTACCAGCGACATTTGGTCATTATCAGCATCAATAAAAATCAACTGAGGCTTTAGGTCTAAACAGTAGCTAATTGCATCAGGTAGTGAATTAGTATGCAATAGTTTAAAGTTTTCACCACTTACAGCGCTTTCAATTTCTTGACTAGGCTTTGTATGTGCAAACCACAATAGGTATTTTTGATCCATTATTTTCTCCTTGCCCGAAATCAATTTGAGCGTCTAAATAAACGAACTAATACTCGTCTATTTGAAGATTTCCCAAGAATGGTACTATTGTTAGCAACAGGGTAACGCTGACCGTGCGCGCGTACTTCTAACATACTTTCTGGTAAGCCAAATTCGACTAAGCGAGCCGCAACATCATCAGCACGTTCTTTCGAAAGCAGTCTATTTGCTAGTGGTGAACCAACATCATCGGTATGACCATCTATCATCACTTTTTCAACGCTAGGATCTAATGCTATAAAGCGCGCTAAATCTTTTAAAAAAGTAATATCTGCTTGTTTTCTTACTATGCGTTCACCTAGTTCAAATTCAAATTCATGATCTCGTGCTTGATCCCACGATAATGGAGAAAGTTGGTGACGACAATCTTGATACTTTGAAATGACATTATCGCTAAAGGTATTTGCAAACGTTAGACGTAGTTCTTCATCACCAAAACCAACAATAGCATCGAGCCAAAAACCTTGTTTAATAGCTCGTAGTAACGAGGCGATTCCTGAATAAAAATAGACTTGCTGCTGTTCTATTTCAGATGAATTAAACATTATTTTAGGGGGTATTGTTTGTGCTGATTGCCAATCTGCTCGACGTGTAAAAACTTGCACATTGGTAATTTCACGATCAGTTAATAACCATCGAAGACTCAAGTTTTGAGGCTCTCCTGCTCTCGAGGTTACACTCAACTCTGCATATTCATCAATGGTTTGTGATAACTGACAAAAAAAAGAATCACCACTAACTTGCCAAGTGCTGTTTTCATAGGTTTGTTGAATATTACGCTCGGCATTACTGTACTGCGTAAATAATAAGGTGTAAAAAAAGAGAATAAAAATACAAAATTGACGGAAACAATTTAACATTTATGTACCTGTTCCTTGTAAAATATTAGCAATAAGCGGAACATCACATATAAGATGAGATGAAAAGTGCCGCTAAGTTAATGTAACTCCACGATCTTGACTTAATATTATTTTTATTAAGCTTTAGACTGGCAGTTTTGCGTCCTATTCTTTCAAATAGTTTGCTAGTTAATTTTCTTAGTTTATTCCTACCCGATTCCATAAAAAATAGTTATTAATTACTATTTCGATTTATTCATTATAAGTAACCGCAACTGAATTGCAATCACCCATTATCAAATATACATACATAATTCGCATTTACTTCATATTTAATTAGGAATTAATACGTTGTAAATAAAAGCTTTTTAATAAATTTAATTAAGCAAGTATTACTTTTTAACAAATAACACATGAAGACACAACCAAAACGATACTGTAAAAGTGTGACAACTAAGTGCATGCTAAAAAATAAATGCTAAAAAAACAAAACAAGTACTAATTTACTATATTTGAGCGCAGTTATTAAAGCAAAAGGTTTTCCCCAAAATATAATAACGATGCTAACCTAAGGAGCCAATAATATTCACCCTCACATTATCTGGCACTTCATTATAAGATAATACACTTAAGCTGCCTTTAGTAAACGAACGAGCATAACGTGCTAATAAAGGCCTTAACTGAGGAATCACTATAAGTACAGGGGTAATCCCTTTACTTTTCATATCATCCATAATAGCTGGCATAGTACGTTGAAATTGACCAAGTAAATTAGGATCCACCGGGAAGCTATCTAATGCGACTTTGCCTGACTGCATTGCTTGGTCAAGAGAACTTTGCATCGTTTGTTCGAGTTTTTCATCTAAGCTATATACGGCTAGTTCATCTCGCTCACCCATCACTTGTTTAACCAACACTCGCTGCAGCGCGCAACGAACATCAGAAGTAAGTAAAATAGGATCCTTTGTCACTTCAACACTATCAATGAGAGTACCAGCAATTGTTACTATATCACCTAACGCAACATGTTCACGTAAAAGTAAGCGCATCACTTTAAGTTGTAAATTGATCGGTAATGCTTTTTCAAGCGCTTCAGCTAGACCTGGTGAAATCTCTTTCAAACGTTCATTGAGGCGTTGGATATCCTCATAGCCAAATAATTCATCTAAATGCTCTTTAATAACTTTACCAGTATGAGTCGCAATAACAGTGCCCAAATCAACAACTGAATACCCCATATTTAAAGCTTTAGCTTTCGCCTCTTCTGGTATCCACACTGCTTCTAAGCCATAAGCAGGGTCCGTTGTTAATTCACCATCTAGCTGCCCATATACATCCCCCGTATTTAACGCTAACAATTGTTTAGCATTTAGCTGCGACGAAGCGACTGCTATACCAGCAAGTTTAATTTTATACTCTTGTGGGTTTAATCTCAGGTTATCTTTAATTCTTATTTCTGGCAGTAAAAAGCCTAATTGTTCCGATAAATTTTTACGAACACCTCGTAATGTCTTTACAAGTTCTTCACCTTTACCTTTATCAGCAAGGTAGACCAGTCGAAAGCCTAACTCAACAGATAACTGTTCAACATGAGGTATGTCGTTCCATTTTAGTGCAGTCTGCTCATTGGATATTGACTCGGTAATACTTTCAGCTTCTATTAAACCATCATCTGGTGATGACTTTTCTAAACGCCAAGCAGCATATAATAAGGGTAAACCAAAGCTCACAAAAGCAAGCATTGGCATACCTGGCACAACACCTAAAATCAGCATTACTAGTGCAGCGGTAAAAATAACGCGAGGTGAGGCTAATAGTTGCGATCCAACAGTTTCACTAATATCACCGGCATCATTCATTCTGGTAACAATAATTGCCGCAGCCACAGCAAGTAATAATGAAGGAATTTGTGCTACAAGGCCATCACCAATGGTTAATAATGCAAAGCGTTGAAATGCTTCAGCCATACTCAAATCATGCTGAAAAACACCGATGCAGACACCACCAAGTAAATTAATAACTAAAATAATGAGTCCTGCAATCGCGTCACCACGAACAAACTTTGAAGCACCATCCATAGAGCCATAAAAATCAGCTTCTTGCGCAATGGTATTACGTCGCTCTTTAGCTTGTTCAGGACCGATCAAGCCGGCATTTAAATCTGCATCAATTGCCATTTGCTTGCCAGGCATAGCATCTAAGGTAAATCGAGCAGCAACTTCAGATATTCGCTCTCCACCTTTCGTAATAACTACAAAGTTGATAATCATTAGTATAATAAATACAACAATACCAACAACATAGTTACCGCCAATAACCACTTCACCAAAAGCTTGGATTACACGACCAGCAACATCTGAACCTTCATGACCATGGAGTAAAACTACACGGGTTGACGCAATATTAAGTGTCAACCTCATTAAGGTCGCCACTAATAAAATCGTTGGAAAAACAGAGAAATCGAGTGGTCTTTTACTCGAAACAGCAACTAATAACACAATAACAGAAAGCACGATATTAAAAGTAAATAGCGTATCTAATAGCCAGGCAGGTAAAGGCAATATAACCATAGATAAAATGGCTAAAAGTAATACAGGTATCGCTGTATAAGGTCGAGTAAGGCTACGCCAGTTCAATGTAATACTCCACAGTTATGGTTTCTGCAAATTTGCAGGGATTTTAAGTTTAGGTAATGGGGCTGGGGCTTGTCCACGTCCCTGTTTATAGGCTTTTAATTGCATAACATACGTTAAAACATAGGCAACGGCAGTATAAAGTCCTCTTGGTACCTCTTGATCAATACGAGTTGAAAAATAAACAGCTCGTGCAAGCGCAGGTAATGCGATAATTTCTTTATTGTGATTACGGGCGACCTCGCGAATCCGTAAAGCCATCTCATCCATCCCTTTAGCAACAACGTAGGGTGCTTTTGCTTTATCTTCACTATAGCGAATGGCAACAGCATAATGGGTTGGATTGGTAATAATGACATCAGCATTAGGCACTCGTTCTTCTATTTTTCGGTTAGCTTGTTGATACTGAATTTGCCTAATTCGATTCTTTATTTCAGGGCTACCATCTGATGACTTTCTTTCTTCTTTTACTTCTTGATGAGTCATTTTTATTTTACTTAGCGTTTGATGCTGCTGAATAGGTACATCAATAGCTGCAACAATTAGTAATAATGTTACGGTAATAATCATTGCTAGAAATAATAACTCTATACCATGAGAAATAGCTACATAGAGATCTTGGCTTTGTAAAGCCACTAGTTGCCCCCACAATTGCGTCAAAAAAGTATACAAACAAATACTAAGCAAAGTTATTTTGACAATTGATTTGAGTAACTCTATTAATGTCTGTTTACCAAACATTTTTCCTAAACCTTTTAGCGGGTTAAGTTTACTAAATTTAGGAGCGACTAAGCTCATAGAAAACACAAATCCGCCGGGTAAAATACCCGTAATCCACATAGCGACAAACCCTAAAAGTAAATAAGGTACTAATGTAGAAAGCATATCTAAAATTGCATTACCTAACGCTATAGGCATTAATTTTTTATTATCCAGAATACTATGATCTAACATCATAGTGTTATGCATTATCTCTAACAATAAACTATAAAACATATCTGCAAAAAAAAGTAAGCCCGCGATACTAATCATTAACAAGATAGCGGTATTCAATTCTTTAGAGCGCGCAACTTGACCATCTTTACGCGCTTTTTTCAAGCGCTTTTCGGAGGGCTGCTCTGTTTTTTCTTGTGAACTATCTTCAGACATTACTTATCCCATAGCCTCAGAAAAAACAGACAATACATGGTAGGTCAGATTTGAAAAAGCACCACCAGTATATGTTAATGTCATAAATACACAAAAGAAGCCCATTAACAAAGCCATTGGAAAACCTAATACAAAAATATTTAACGAAGGTGCTGCTCTACTAGCAACACCAAAGGTTAAATTAACTAATAACATTGCAATTACACCAGGTAAAGATAACAACAAGGTAGAAGCAAAGAGCCAAGCAAACAAATTAAGGATTGCACGAATATCAACCTCATAAATACTTGTTCCTATCGGCCATACCGTAAAACTTTGTGTCATTACATGCAACGTTATTAAATGCCCATCAGCAGCAAAAAAAAGCAACGCCGCCATCAACCAAAATATCTGGCCTAATAACGCGACCTGACTACCACTGCCGGGATCCATAACCAGTGCCATGGATAACCCCATTTGCATTGACAGTACCAAGCCCACTAAAGACATAACTTCAAACAGAATACGTAACGAAAGCCCCATCAATACGCCAAATATGACCTGCTCAACGGTTAATAATACAGCATCAAAAGAGAAAATATCAATTGCCGGAGCCAATGGTAATTGTGGCGCAATTAAAAAAGACAACATCATTGATAGTAGAATTCTAGATCTAGGTGTTACCACTGGGCTATCAAAAATAGGCATAGACCAAAGTAATGCTGAAAAACGCACAAATGGCCACCACATGGTACCCATCCAGCTCACAATATCTCCACTAGTAAGCTCAATTAATGAATTCAACCAAGTGTTCCTGGAATCATAAATTTCAAATTATCAAACCATTCCAACATTGTCCGTACCAGCCAGTGCCCGGTAAAGACTATCATCAAAAGGGTTAGTATCATTCGCGGTAAAAAGGTCAGCGTTTGTTCCTGAATAGAGGTAGCACCTTGAATAACGGCGACTATAATGCCAAGAATTAAACCAGGTACAATTAACACTAAAATCATTTCGATAATAGTATAAATTGCACTTGCTACAAGCTCCATTGCCATTTCAGGGGTCATGGTAACATTCCAAAAGTTGCAGCTAGCGTTCCAGCCAACATTGACCAACCATCCGCTAACACAAAGATCATTAATTTAAAGGGTAGGCTAATAATCAACGGTGATAACATCATCATCCCCATTGACATCAAGATACTAGCAACCACCAAATCTATAATCAAAAATGGAATAAATAACATAAAACCTATTTGAAAGGCTGTTGTTAACTCACTTAACACAAACGCTGGCATAAGCACTTCAAAAGGTATTTCTTGTGCGCTCAATGTCGTAGGTTCGTTGGCAATAAGTAATACCTGATGCAATTCACTTTCACGCGTTTGTTTAAGCATAAATGCTCGAAGTGGTACTTCAGCCTTAAGTAACGCTTCTTCAAGGCCAATGGTTTCTTCTTGAAATGGTTTATAGGCATTATGATACACATCTTGCCAAACAGGTCGCATTATTAACACAGTAAGCATCAGCGCAATCCCAATCAATACACGATTAGGCGGACTTTGCTGTAACCCCATAGCTTGGCGCAAAATAGCTAATACAATAATAATGCGAGTAAACGAAGTGAGTACCATTAGTAATGCAGGAATTAAACTCAACAGAGTCATTACTAATAGAATTTGTAACTTTACGTTATAATCTTGACCTTCCTCTGTTGACTTCAAAGAAAATAACGTTAATTCTTGCGCATTTAACCAACCAGGCAATAGCAAAGTCAATAACAAAAAGCCTATTTTAATGTATGCGCTTTTGCTCATTGCTTTATGATTCCTGTGTAGATGATTCTTCGTCGTTGATAAACTTTAAACCATATTGACCATCAACCATAACCACTTCAGCTTGAGCAAAACAAACGCCGTTAACTTTAACATCTAAAGGTTGCCCCGCTTCTTTATCTAAGCGAAGTACATCCCCTTGTTTAGCTTGACTTAACTCACCTAAGGTAATTTCTGTGCTGGCCACTTCTAATGTAATCGTTAAAGGTACACCTTCAAATAAAGACATATTATTGTCTTGCTTATTATCAACTAACTCATTGTCGATATCATCTAAATCTAAGGCATCTAATGCAGCATCTAAATTGTCATTCATACTATAATTCACTCTTTTCTGGTATATCAGTAACTTGAAATGTCAGATTTGCATCTTGCTCTGCAACCTGTCCTTTTAAAAATGTTGTTTTACCAAGCTTAAATAGTGCTGGAGTATTTAATTCAATTGGTAAAATAGCGCCATTCATACACGCTTTTAATTGTTTTAGTGTCACTCTTTTTGAAGCCATTTCAACACGGCCTTTTACTATAAATTTATGGCTACAAGCCATAGATAATGGCTGAGCATCCTTGTTTTGAGCATTTGTTAATTTTGAAGTATTAAAAAAGCTAACAGGTAACCAAATAAACCAACTAACTACCTCTTCTTCAAGAATAAGTCTCACTTTAAATGCTAAGTGATTTAATGAATTAGGAATAGCTTCATCTTTACAAATTTCTGCAGCAAGGCTACCACGTTCTTTAAATAATAAATATTGTATGCCTTGTATTTGCCTTTGTAATAGACGCCCACAAATTCGTGCTTCGGTCGCACTAAGTTCAGACTTTGGCTTATCGACTGATTCTAAATTACTATCTTGAGCTAAATTCTCATCTGACGCTAATTTTTCATCTTGAACTGAGTTATCATCTGATTCTGACTTGTCATCTTGGGTTGAGCTATCAACTGGCGCTTTTTTATTTACCGAGTTTAGCACGCCACCGAGACATAAATCAGCCATCCGATGAGCACTTTGATAATCGAACGACAAATAAGTATCTTCATCCTCTGGCACAAAAGAAGCACTTTTCACAAACACCCTAGGCGCTTCATTAAACCAACTATAGATAGCTGTATACGAACAAGGGGTTACCTCTATAGAGAAGCTACTATCATTAAAGAGTTTCGCTAGCTCAATTTCTAACACCTTATTTAAATTTACATTTGCAGCAGATTTAACCGCTGCTTCGTGAATTCTTTGTTCTAAAGTCAAAGGCAGCACTGCAAATTTACTCGCTTGTTCAGCTTTAATAAGCTTACTTTTTGACGGGGATAAAATTTTCATTGCTATCGCTTTCCAATTAAAAATGTAAATACATTCATGTTATTTTTCTTGCTTAGATAAAGCCTGCAAGTTTGCGACTAAATCCATTCGTTCTTGCTCGTTCTTTGTTGCCCATTCAAGTCCAACAAATTTCAACTGCTCATTAATGCTTTTGCTGTACTTAACCAAACCAGTAAAACTCTCTATTTGGTTAAAAGCAACAACTACTCTTTTTGGTAATTTTTTTTCGGCCGGAACCAATAACCCTGCACCACCAACACTGACATTTTTAATAACCCCTTGACAAATTTGATAACCAAATAGCCAAGGATGCTTTAATTTAACCGCAATACCACTTCGTTGTATTGCCAACGACAAATGCTCATCTTTATGATTTAAATACCAACGTTTATATAGGCGTTGGTTTTCTTTTTCCCACTCTTGTTCTGTTATCTTATTGTCATTCATCATTGCTTTCCAAGCGCATCACTGGCTTATTTGCTGTCGCCGCGCTCGCTGACTGTTTAATAGGATTTTGCACATTATCGTCGGCAAAAAGATCGTTAATTTTCTTTTCTGCATCAGATGTAAGCACGAGTAACTCAACCCTTCTATTCTCACTTGCTGTTTTATCTTTCTTGTTCAATAGGCGATTTGAAGAAAATGAATTAACTTGCATTACTCTCGAAGCTGGCATACCACCCGCAGCCATAATTTTTCTAGCTTGTTGTGCTCGTTCAGCTGAAAGCTCCCAATTGGTATAGGTTTGTCCTTTAAATGGGCTTGCATCACTATGCCCTGATATTATAATTTTATTGTTAATATCTTTGAACATACCACCCAGATACAAGAACAAATCCTCAAAAAAAGGTGACATTGTTTTTTGTGAAGGAGCAAACATCGTATGATTGTCATCATCCTTAATAATGATTCTCAAGCCTGAAGGTACCTCTTCAACTAATATATTATTATTTAATAGCTCTTCCTTCGAAAGCTCTTCAAAACTTTTTAATAACAAACTTAATTCTGATGAAGCAGCAAATTCGCTATCAATAGCCGAATTCAATTTATCTCCATTACCTGCAAGTGGTTCTTTATCTCCTTCCGGAACTTGAAGGTATTCACTTATACCTGGCAGAGGATTATCTGGTGGTAGACGATTTGAGGCTTGATTATCAATAATTGAGGGCGACCCCCCTAAATCGATAGGAAAAGGACTATTGCCCTGCTTAAAAAAAGATGGACTGCCATCAAACACTGAATGAGTACGCATATAATGCGCAATTTTTTTACGCTCTGCATCATTAGTAATAGCTAAAATCCAAAGCACCATAAAAAAAGCCATCATTGCTAACGTAAAATCAGCAAACGCAACTTTCCAGGCTCCGCCATGTTTACCATGACCTTTATTACGACGGCCACGCTTTATTACAATCAGTTCAGAATTTGACATTATGCTGCTCGGTTATTAATCCATTGTTCCATGGTTGTAAAGCTAGGCTTAATTTCTTCATTGATAAGCTTACGTCCAGAATCAATAGCAACAATAGCAACATGTCCTTTAGCGTGCGCAACCAACATAGCTCTAACACATTCTAACAATGCCATTTGTTTTTTTACATACGAGGCCATCGCTGTAGATAGAGGCGCCATTAAACAATAACAGGCAAAAATACCAATAAAAGTACCAACCAATGCCGCAGCAACATGGTAACCGATCTCACTCATTGGGCCATCAAGATGTTGCATAGTAATAATAATCCCGCCAACCGCTGCCAAAATACCAAAACCAGGCATAGCTTCAGCAATATCACCTAGTGCATGTGATGGTTTTAGTTTTTGCTCTTCAATGGTATAAATTTCTTGCTCTAATATTGCATCAAAATCATGAGAATTAATTTTACCCATACTGTAAAGTCTAAAGTTATCACAGATAAAGGTTACTAATTGTGGAAACTCGGCCACTTTAGGATAAGCGAGAAATATCGAGCTTGTTTCACTATTCTCTACATGGTCATCCAATGCCTTGATGCCTTTACTTTGAACTAAGTCAAGCAATGAGTACATTACCATGAGTATGTCGTGATAAAGATCTGTTGTATGACTGTTTTTATTACTAAATAATTGATACTTTAGCTGTGATAACATTTCGAGCAATACAAACTTTGAGTTACCCACAATTAACGCTCCTATACCAGCGCCAAATATAATTAAAAATTCCGCAGGCTGCCACATTGTGGCTAGATTCCCACCGGCGAATGCAAAACCACCTAATACGGTACCAAGCACCACCAGTAAACCTATCAATCGTTGCATATTTGCTTCCTCGGTTATTCGCTATGTTTGAGTTTTCGGGTTAAGGCAACTAATGCCTCTTTATGAAGTTGACACACTCTCGCTTCAGTAAGTTCAAGGGTCAAAGCTATTTCTTTCATATTCATTTCATAGGTGTAATAAAGCTGTAGTAACAGTTTATTTCGCGCCGGCAGTGTTGCCATAGCGGCTTGTAATTCCATTGCTGATTCAGCTTTTGACAGTGTATCATCTGTAGGCGAGCAATATTGTCCACCATCATCAAGTAAACTTTCTAAGCTATCCATCGCTTCTGCTTGGGTAATATAATGAAGTTCTAGCAATTCATCAGGGCTTACCTTTAATGCCGCGCACAGCTCACTATCATTTGGCTCTCTGCCAAGCCTCTTCACTAAGGCTCTTGTACAATCTCTTAATTTATGGGATTTTTGTCTTAACTGTCTAGGTCGCCAATCAACACGCCTAAACTCATCCAGCATCGCACCACGAATACATTTGAACGCATAAGCCGCAAATTTTTCATCTACATCACGCCCATAACGACGTATAGATGAAAGTAAGGCAACCAAACCAATCTGTTGAATATCATCGACATCAACAATGACACCAAGTTGAGTGCGCATATGAGCACCTGCACGCTTAACTAAATAAGCATACTTTGCTAATAATTCACTTTCTTTTTCTGCAGTCAAGGTGCTATTTTCACTGACTTGTTCAGACCATTCCGTTTGAACTAACATGCTTTTCCTTACTGGATAAAAACATTAGTTATAATAACATTACTTAACTCGAGGTCCGATTTCGTCTTTAATACCGAGTTAAATTTCTCCAACAGTGTTTTTTGCATTTGTTCTATATCGGTAAACTCACTTTTCACATGGTCTCGATCTAAGTTCACAAACCTTTTTACTAATTCATTACGCAAAAGTGGCGCATAAGTTTCTGCAGTAATTGAGCTTTGTCCATCAGCAGGAATCGCTAGACTTAAATCTAATACTAAATAGCGAGTCAAATTTTCATCGTTAATACTTATAATAAAACGTTCCATAGCAAAGTACTGCTCGGTTGCGCTTACCACTTCTCCTTTGCTTTGCTCTTCTGAGTCTTGACTATCTAACAATTTACCTGCAAAAAAAGCACCTGCAAGTAACACCACTACAATAATTCCTATAACGACTTTATTCACTTATCCATACTCCAACTATTCTTAAACTAATCGATTCAACCAATCTCTGGCACTATTTTCTGTTGTTTTTAAAGTAGCTTCTTCTTCAATAGCTGTATTTTCAGCTATATCCATTTCAGATGTATCCCCTGAATTATCGGATTGTTGCTGTTTTTCCCCTACATCAACTTCAACGGTAACATCACCAGCTTGTGATAGTGAATGTCGTAACTGATCCAGTGTTTGTTGCATAGCTTCACGTATTTGTGCATTACCTGCAACTAAGTGAACTGTCGTTTTATCTCCTTCCACACTAATGGCAATTTCAATACTACCTAACTGCGGCGGATCTAAGCGTATTTGTGCTCTTTGTATTTGTTGGCCTATTTGTAAGCTCACTTTATCATTAAGAACATGTAGTAAACGTTGCCCCCACTCATTTGTGTTACTCGTTAATTGCTCTTTACGCCATTGTTGACTCACAGTTTGAGTCTCTGCTGTGGATCCAAAAGCAGGTTTTGAAAGGGTATGTTCACGATTTTCAACACTACTTAAAACTTGCTGGATTAATCCTTTTTGAAAATCTTTTTCATCATTTAATACTACCGACGAAGCCAATGTATTAATAGCATCAGCCGTTGTAGACTTATGATTTATATTACTTACACCACTGTTACTTGATGAATTCTCAGATAAAAGTCGCGTAGCTAAATATTGGTCTTGTACTGTATTATTAACTCCCGAAGGTTTCACTAATAACTCACTCTGTTGGCTACTTGAGAGCAACTTATCTGCTTGTATCAACGGCTTTATAATATCGGGGTTTGTGGTAGCGTTTGCTGCGTCATTAATAACGGTTGAAGCTGGTTGAATAGTCGTTGACAGTGGCAGTACGTCATTGCCATCTAACTTACTCATTGTATTTATTTGAGTAACTATTGGATCCACTAACTTAGCATCACTAGCTTTGGCTCCATTTTCAACCGGAGATATTGACGTTATGTTTGACAAAGAAGAGGTTAGATTATTTGACACCGATGCCTGTACAATAAGATCTTCTGACAACGTTATCGGTTGTGTTTTAAAGCTCTGCGCTCTAGGGTTTTGAATAAATGCTTGTAATTCATTCGGCGTATCTTTATTTGTACTATCTAGTTGTTCATTATCAAGCAAGACATCACTCGCTTCTAGACTCTGATCATCTACCAAAATATCAGGCAATACAAATACCAATGCTTCTTCCGCATCATCATATGTTTGACTAGGATCAGTAGAGTGCTCCGATGGCTTGGAGTCCAACGACTTCGATGTTGTCGCTAACGTAGCTGTAGCTGCATTCAGGTCAGCAGTATTTGTGTTCGCTGATGAATTTGAACTTTGCGAAGAATTTGCCTTGATTTGGCTATCACCTAAAACGTCTTGTTGCGCTATAGTTTGTGTGCGTAGTTGAACCGTCATTGCCCAATGCTCTCTGTCAATTGTTTATAAGCTAGTATTCCATCACTATCTGTTTGGTGACGTTGCATTTTTTTACTCATATCTTCTTTTTGAGCATTAATCAGTTGTATTTTTTTTTCATAATCTCGTTTTAATGAGACTAATTTGGGTTCAAAAGATGTAAACCAAGAAGCTTCTTTGATTCCATTAATTAAGGACATCAATTGACGATCAGCCTCACGAATCTTATGCCAATTACCTTTTTCAATGGATTCTGCCATATACAATAAAAGTGATTGTATTTTTTGTTCAGCCTGCAACTGATTCATAAATAATTGTTCCGCTCAAAACCACAATGACAACACTTCTGTCGATACCAAATTTATTTAATTCATTAATATTGCAAAAAACACACCAACTGTCAAGTAACTGAAATACAAGAAATAATCTTACTTTGATTCAAACTCTGCGGAAGCGGAACTTCCGCATAACGGAAGTAAATGGAAGAGAATTTACCCATTTATTATTTAACTGAATTCAACTTAATAAACATCTCTCTAGCAACCACTTTCCTGACTTCATCGTCAAATTCACTTATACAAGATGAGCTATTGAGACTCTACTTGCTTTACTGACTTTTTATATAAAATAGAAAAACTATCATTCTTTATTTTATTAATGTACATATTCATCTATTTGATCAGAACAATTCAGTACTCTTAAAAATAAAAAACCAGTTGCGATGCAACTGGTTTATAAAAACATATTTCTTAGGTAATTATGCTACCTGTGAACCTAATCCTTTCCAACCTTCTTGTAGATTAGTCATGACAGTACGAACAGAATCAATATAGCTTAAATCATTTTTTAAACTTGCTTGTAAAAGTGATTGTCCACAGTGTTCATATAAATTTCGCATATTAACGGCTACTTCACTACCTGACTCTAAATCAAGTGAGGCTTCTAACCCCCCCAAAATACGCATCATTTTTTCAATACTTTGCGCTTTTTTATCATAGCGCTTTTGATTAATATGGCCAGTGACACTCTCTAATTCATCTAAAAAACCATCAAACAGCATCAACACTAACTTATGAATATCTGCACCGGCAGCACGACCGTCAATAGAGGTGCTTTTATAAGCCGAAAAGCCGTCATTTATGTCTAACATTATTAATCCTTAACCAAATTGACCCATTGTAGATTCTAATTGTGCAATAGTCTGCTGCATTTGTGTAAATTGTGATAAATAACGTTGATATACTTGCTCCATTGAGAATTCATGGCTTTCTTGTTGTCTAGTAATAATATCTAAACTAGCTTGCAAGGTATCTTTTTTATCAGTAATTAAGCCGTAGCTTTTTGTATAAGGTTCTATTCTTTTTTCTAATTTCGACATTATGCCATTATCGCCGGTAAGCATCTTAGTCAACAAATCAGGATCAGAAATCAATGCATCTTCTAATCTATCACTATTTATTTGTAAATTACCACTACGATCAAATTCGATCCCTACCGAATAAAGTGTTTTACCTTCGAATGTACCCTGAAAATCATTACGTAATGAACGCGCTAGACTACTTGCTAAGTTATCTCTTTTTAAATCATCGTTCGTTGTTATACTGCTTGATAAATTGTTAAACGCATCTACAAAACCTTGAATATTACTCTTGGTATTTTCTACATCTTGCCCAACCGAAACGTGCGCTGGACTATCTCCGGCTGCTTGTACTTTCGTTAGGTTAAGCGTTACCCCTTCAATAACAGTATCAAGTGTATTGGTTGAAGAGGTAATTGTAATAGCAGACGTTGCCCCTAACTTAATGATAGAGTCTTGTGCTGCGGTAAGCTCGGTTTGCCCAGTGATAGCGCTAGCTATATTACCACCATTGATATCAGGAGCAATTGCAGCAGGTGTAAAGCTAATCGCTATTTGATTTGCAGCACCCGACTCTTCACTAGTCATAACTAAGAATGTTTCAGTGCCTGAACGTATAACACTTGCTTTAGCACCTTTATTATCAACATGCGAATTAATAGCAGTGGCTAAATCACTTAACGAAGCGCCTGCTGCAAGTGTTGATAAATCAACACTGAACGAATCACCTGCTAAATCAATATTTAATTCGCCATTAGTACTTAAGGGTAAAGTGGTATCAAAACTAAGTGCCACTTGGTGTGCTTGTGCTAATTGTTCAACAAAAACATCATACTCACCTGGTGATGCACTACCTGTCGTTGTAATATTAAGCGCAGCTTCATCAGTCACAGTAGCTGAATTTGCTAAAAAGCTGCTATCGCTATCAAGATTATCTGACAAACTATCATAAAAGCTGGTTAATGTGCTTTTTAAACTATCAAATGCACTTATTTTACTAGAAAATTCATAACTTTTATTACTCAACAACTGATCTTTTGAAGCACGTTCAATTTGTGTATATTGACTAGCCAAATTAGCTGGGTCAATACTTAATGCTGATAAAGACATTTTATTCTCCAAGTATTTATTTTAATAAATAAAAACTCAAATGAATTTTTATTTATTAAAATAGCTATATTACCAATAGCTATTTTAATTTGTAACATCAATTAGTACATTAAACTATTAACGAAGTAATGAACCAATCATTTGTGTTGTGCTGTTCGCCGTACTCAATACTGAAATACCTGAGTTCATTAACAACTGCTGCTTAGTCATGTTAGACGTTTCTGCCGCAAAATCAGCATCCATTAACGTAGATGACGCAGCTTGCGTATTCTCTTTCATGTTAGTTACGTTCGTCATGGTGTGCTCAAGACGATTCATTGACGCACCTAACGCTGAACGAGCACCACCAACACCTGCAATCAACGTATCAATTAGCGCTAAATGAGCTTGCGCCTCAGCTACAGATGCAAAACCACCTGTAGTTAGACCTTGAATATCATCAATATTTTTAGCCACACCTGTAGTGGCATCCAAGGATCCTGAGATATCAACCGTTAGCGTTTCAGCAGTGCTTGAGCCTACTTGAAATTTAACACCAGCAGCATCAGCAAATTTATTCCCCGTACCCTCTAGTAATAAGGTACCACCAAATGAAGTGTTTTTCATAATGCTATCAAGCTCTGAAGTCAAGGCTGTATATTCTGCACTTTGCGCAGCCCATTCAGTAGCGCCATTCGCGTCACTAGCACCTTGTGTTGCAAGCTCTTTCATACGGTATGCAATGTTAGTCATCTCATCAAACGCGCCTTCCGCTGTTTGCATCATCGACATCGCATTATTACCATTATAAATACCAGCTTCTTGACCTTTTACTTGCGCATTTAAACGTGAAGCAATTTGTAAACCTGCTGCATCATCTTTTGCTGAGTTTATACGAAAACCAGAGCCTAAACGCTCTAGCGCCGTAGATAAACTATCGTTACTACGACCTAATTGGTTTTGAATTGACATTGATGCCATATTTGATTGAATTGATAAAGCCATAAGATTTCCTTCTGGGTTAATTCGTTTATCGCTATAATTCGGCAATAAACATCATCTACTTTATATATATAGCGACTATTAAATTTATAAAATTAAACTTTTTTTCATTTTTAATGCATTATTTAAAATAATATAATTACAAAGCTTGAAATTGAGCAGAAAGAAAAGCTGATCTTGGTAGTATTAGCGACAGAATAGACTAAAAAAATGGCCATACCCAAAGGGTATAGCCATTGATATAAACTTACGTATTTATTGCAAAAAATTAGTTAAGTAATGAACCAATCATTTGTGTTGTGCTGTTCGCTGTACTCAATACCGAAATACCTGAGTTCATTAACAATTGCTGCTTAGTCATGTTAGACGTTTCTGCCGCAAAATCAGCATCCATTAACGTAGACGACGCAGCTTGCGTATTCTCTTTCATGTTAGTTACGTTCGTCATGGTATGCTCAAGACGATTCATTGACGCACCTAACGCTGATCGTGCACTACCAATACCTGAAATCAAGGTATCTACAAGCGCCAAATGCGCTTGTGCTTCTGTTACATCAGTGAACGTACCAGTTGTACCACCAGCGGCAATATCTACAAGAGCCTCACCAACTGAACCTGCAGTCGCAGCATCTAAAGATGCAGAGATATTCACTGTTAATGTTTCAGCAGTGCTTGAGCCAACCTGAAATTTCACATCACCAGCTTCAAATTTGCCACCAGCTAATAACGCTGTCCCACCAAAATTAGTATTATTCATTATACTATTAAGCTCAGCGGTCAAGGCAACATACTCCGCACTTTGTGCAGCCCATTCAGTAGTGCCATTCGCGTCACTAGCACCTTGTGTTGCAAGCTCCTTCATACGGTATGCAATGTTAGTCATTTCATCAAACGCACCTTCCGCTGTTTGCATCATTGACATCGCATTATTACCGTTATAAATACCGGCTTCTTGACCTTTTACTTGTGCATTTAAACGTGAAGCAATTTGTAAACCTGCTGCATCATCTTTTGCTGAGTTTATACGAAAACCAGAGCCTAAACGCTCTAGCGCCGTAGATAAACTATCGTTACTACGACCTAATTGGTTTTGAATTGACATTGATGCCATATTCGATTGAATTGATAAAGCCATGAGATTTCCTTCTGGGTTAATTCGTTTATCGCTATAACACGACAATAAACATCAGCTACTAATTTATTTATAAGCGACTATTAAATTTATAAAATTAAACTTTTTTTCATTTTCAATGCATTATTTAAAATAATATAATTACAAAGCTTGAAATTGAGCAGAAAGAAAAGCTGTTCTTCTGTCTGATCTTGGTAGTATTAGCAAGAGAATAGACTAAAAAAATGGCCATACCCAAAGGGTATAGCCATTGATATAAACTTACGTATTTATTGCAAAAAATTAGTTAAGTAATGAACCAATCATTTGAGTTGTGCTGTTCGCTGTACTCAATACCGAAATACCTGAGTTCATTAACAATTGCTGCTTAGTCATGTTAGACGTTTCAGCCGCAAAGTCAGCATCCATTAACGTAGATGACGCAGCTTGCGTATTCTCTTTCATGTTAGTTACGTTCGTCATGGTATGCTCAAGACGATTCATTGATGCACCTAGTGATGAACGAGCCGTACCGATATTTTCAATTATTGTGTCTATTTTACCTAATTCAGTTTGCGCTGTAGTTACGTTAGTAAAAGCTGCTGCTGCCGCAACGTTTGTCGTTACTGTAGCTAATGTAGTAGAAATATCTACATCAAGTTTTTCAGCTGTTGATGAACCTACTTGAAAAGTAAGTGAGCCCGCACCAAACTTACCAGCAGCACTTAATAATTCAGTGCCACCAAATGAGGTATTTGACATTATACTGGTTAACTCACTTTGCAAAGCTGTATATTCAGCACTTTGCGCAGCCCATTCAGTAGTACCATTCGCGTCACTAGCACCTTGTGTTGCAAGCTCTTTCATACGGTATGCAATATTAGTCATTTCATCAAACGCGCCTTCCGCTGTTTGCATCATCGACATCGCATTATTGCCGTTATAAATACCGGCTTCTTGACCTCTTACTTGTGCATTTAAACGTGAAGCAATTTGTAAACCTGCTGCATCATCTTTTGCTGAGTTTATACGAAAACCAGAGCCTAAACGCTCTAGTGCCGTAGATAAACTATCGTTACTACGACCTAATTGGTTTTGAATTGACATTGATGCCATATTCGATTGAATTGATAAAGCCATGAGATTTCCTTTTGGGTTAATTCGTTTATCGCTATAACTCGACAATAAACATCAGCTACTTTATATATATAGCGACTATTAAGTTTATAAAATTAAACTTTTTTTCATTTTTAATGCATTATTAAAAATAATATAATTACCAGGCTTGATATTTAGCAGAAAGATAAAGCTGTTCTTCTGTCTGTTCTTGGTGGTATTAGCGACAGAATAGACTAAAAAAATGGCCATACCCAAAGGGTATAGCCATTGATATAAACTTACGTATTTATTGCAAAAAATTAGTTAAGTAATGAACCAATCATTTGTGTTGTGCTGTTCGCTGTACTCAATACCGAAATACCTGAGTTCATTAACAATTGCTGCTTAGTCATGTTAGACGTTTCAGCCGCAAAGTCAGCATCCATTAACGTAGATGACGCAGCTTGCGTATTCTCTTTCATGTTAGTTACGTTCGTCATGGTATGCTCAAGACGATTCATTGATGCACCTAACGCTGAGCGCGCACTGCCAATTCCTGCAATTAAAGTATCAACTAGTGCTAAATGAGCTTGCGCTTCACCCACATTTTCAAATGTACCTGCAGTACCACCTGATGCTTCAATACCATCAATCGCTGCATCTACTGAACCAGCCGATCCATCAAATGCAGCAGTTATATCAACCTCTAATGTTTCAGCGGTGCTTGAGCCTACTTGAAATTTAACTGCAGCATCAAATTTACCGCCATCAAGTAACTTAGTTCCACCAAAAGACGTATTATCCACAATACTATTAAGCTCAGCAGTCAAAGCAGCATATTCTGCACTTTGCGCAGCCCATTCAGTAGCGCCATTCGCGTCACTAGCACCTTGTGTTGCAAGCTCTTTCATACGGTATGCAATGTTAGTCATCTCATCAAACGCGCCTTCCGCTGTTTGCATCATCGACATCGCATTATTACCATTATAAATACCAGCTTCTTGACCTTTTACTTGCGCATTTAAACGTGAAGCAATTTGTAAACCTGCTGCATCATCTTTTGCTGAGTTTATACGAAAACCAGAGCCTAAACGCTCTAGCGCCGTAGATAAACTATCGTTACTACGACCTAATTGGTTTTGAATTGACATTGATGCCATATTTGATTGAATTGATAAAGCCATGAGATTTCCTTCTGGGTTAATTCGTTTATCGCTATAATTCGGCAATAAACATCAGCTACTTTATTTATATAGCGACTATTAAATTTATAAAATTAAACTTTTTTTCATTTTTAATGCATTATTTAAAATAATATAATTACAAAGCTTGAAATTGAGCAGAAAGAAAAGCTGTCTTTCTGTCTGAGCTTGGTAGTATTAGCGACAGAATAGACTAAATAGACTAAAAAAATGGCCATACCCAAAGAGTATAGCCATTGATATAAACTTACGTATTTATTGCAAAAAATTAGTTAAGTAATGAACCAATCATTTGTGTTGTGCTGTTCGCTGTACTCAATACCGAAATACCTGAGTTCATTAACAATTGCTGCTTAGTCATGTTAGACGTTTCAGCCGCAAAGTCAGCATCCATTAACGTAGATGACGCAGCTTGCGTATTCTCTTTCATGTTAGTTACGTTCGTCATGGTATGCTCAAGACGATTCATTGATGCACCTAACGCTGAGCGAGCGGTACCAACAGAACTGATAATAGTATCAACTAAAGCAAGTTGTGCCTGAGCATCAGCAACATTAGAGAAGGTACCAGCAGTTGTTGTCGTACCTGTTGCAGCTCTAGTAGATGAAGATGTCATTGCTGTTTTAACTGCCGCTAAATCAGTTGAAATATTTACGGTAAGTGTTTCCGCTGCACTTGACCCAACTTGAAATTTCACGCCAGCAGCCGCACCAAATTTATCAGCAGTATCTAATAAGTCAGTTCCACCAAAAGAAGTATTTTCCATAATACTCGTTAGCTCTGCTGATAACGCTGCAAACTCAGCACTTTGGGCTAACCATTCACTATCACCATTAGCGTCACTCGCACCTTGTGTTGCAAGTTCTTTCATACGGTATGCAATGTTAGTCATCTCATCAAACGCGCCTTCCGCTGTTTGCATCATTGACATAGCATTATT